>NZ_CAWPQZ010000013.1:0-93398 GCF_963889785.1 Vibrio sp. S12_S33
TCATCAACTTCACAAATTAGAGTGATGTTTGCTCTATCGAAAGGTATTGAGGTTACTTGCCTTGGCGAGAGTTTTTTAAAGTGCTCAATACTGTGTTGTATGCGACATTCAATACTCGGGCGGTCTCCCTAACACCAGAGCTATTCATTGCCATATCTACAATTTTTTCTTTTACATCTGGCTTACGGGCTTCATAAACGTAATCGAGTTGAAAGCTCTTTCGACAGTCGAGACACCTGAAACGAGGAAAGCCAGAATGCCCCTTTCCATGCTTACGGACGGGCTCAGTTTTATTGCAGAAGCGACATTGAACTTGAATGGTAGCCATGAGTTAAAAACAATCAAAAATCAGGTGGCTATATTAACACATATCCACCGATTTGAGTCTCGACCGGACTGTATGGGGGTAAGTAATGAAGCTCTATACCTGCAATCAAGCATCTTCAATGATCACGAACATATGAATCTGTTTTCATTTATTTGCTGGCTCGGTAGTATCGTCAAATCCATATCATTACTGTTAGTTTGATCACGATATCAAATTATAACTCCCGATAATGTTGACGTTAACATTTTTAGGGTGTTTTATTTAAAACTGATAGATTTGAATATATTGACTATGAGTCATAAAAGTAACTCTTAACTAATTCTATAACTAATCATGTGGTCACTTGCATATTTGTTAGAAAGTGATGCTGTGATTATGTTGACTGAAATATAAGGATTATGCAATGGAACACTCAGTAGACACAATAAATATGCCTCTTAAAGGGAAAGTCGCGGCCATTACGGGATCAGCTGCTGGTATTGGTCTTGAATGCGCAAAAACACTACATAATGCTGGTGCAAAAGTGGTTTTGATAGACCGAGATATTGAAAAGCTAGAACGACATGTTTCAGATATGGGTGAGGGAGCTTACGCTCTTCCCCTTGATTTGATGGATGGGTCTGCGGTAAATGGCTTATTGGATAAAGTCCTCGAACTTGCTGGTGGACTCGATATTTTTCATGCTAACGCAGGGGCTTACGTTGGAGGTGCCGCTGCAGAAGGTGACCCTGATGCTTGGGATCAAGTACTAAATCTTAATATTAATGCTGCTTTTCGTTCTGTTCGTGCCGTGCTTCCCTATTTTATTGAACAAAAGTCGGGTGATGTCTTGTTTACAAGTTCAATAGCAGGAGTTGTTCCGGTTATCTGGGAACCTATTTACACCGCATCAAAATTTGCAGTTCAAGCATTTGTTCATACTACTCGACGTCAGGTAGCTCCCCATGGTGTGCGCGTTGGTGCTGTACTACCAGGACCCGTGGTTACTTCACTATTAGATGATTGGCCTAAAGCCAAAATGGAAGAAGCTTTGGCAAACGGCAGTTTAATGCAACCAATAGAAGTGGCTGAAGCTGTGCTATTTATGGTGACGCGTAATCCGAAAGTAACTGTGCGTGATCTGGTTATCCTACCTAACACCGTTGATTTATAAATTGGTATCAATGTGTCGATATTGATATTTCTTGTTTAAATCAAAATGTTAACGTCAACAAAAGGTTGAGTTATGAATAATACTGTTCCTGAAATGATGATGGCCATCATCAATCATGGCCCTAACGATTATCGTTTGGAAACTGTGCCTACACCGAAAGCAGGGCCCGGCGAATTATTGGTTAAAGTTGGTGCGTGTGGTATTTGTGCCAGTGATGTGAAATGCCATTCTGGCGCTCATATGTTTTGGGGAGAAAACCCTTGGGTTAAGCCCCCGGTGGTGCCTGGTCATGAGTTTTTTGGTAGCGTGGTTGACGTCGGAGATGGGGCCGACAAAAAGTGGAATGTTAGCATTGGTGATCGCGTTATTGCTGAGCAAATTATTCCATGTGGTGAGTGTATGTTCTGTAAGTCTGGCAATTACTGGATGTGTGAACCCCATGATATGTACGGCTTTCAGTCTCAGATTGCTGATGGTGGGATGGCTGAATACATGGTGTTTAAGCCTAATTCACGAGTTCACAAGATCCCTGACTCACTTTCGCTGGCGGATGCCGCAATCATTGAACCAATGGCTTGTTCTATTCATACTGTAAACCGTGCCGATATTGGTTTTAATGATGTGGTGGTTATTGCCGGAGCTGGCCCTTTAGGGTTGGGAATGGTCCAGGCAGCAAAGCTTAGAACACCAAAAATACTTGTTGTAATTGATTCATTGGATGATCGTTTAGAACTTTCTAAAACCTATGGTGCTGATGTTGTGATTAATCCACTGAAGCAAGATGCAATTGCGATGGTGAAAGAGCTCACTGGTGGTTATGGCTGTGATATCTATATTGAGGCAACAGGCTCACCGGTTGGTGTTACTCAGGGGTTAGAAATGATACGCAAACTAGGACGTTTTGTTGAGTTTAGCGTATTTGGAAAAGAAACTATGGCGGATTGGTCAATTATTGGTGATCGTAAAGAACTAGATATTCGTGGTGCTCACTTAGGACCATATTGCTACGAAACTGTTATTAATCTGTTTGAGCGTGGACTTATTACATCAAAGGGAATCGTAACTAACCAATATCCGCTGACAGATTGGGAAAATGCTTATGAAGTTGCTGCTAGTCCGAATTCGGTAAAAGTTCTTCTTATACCTTAGTTGGATATTCATTGTTTTTGATAATTTTGGGTTATCAATGGAGGCTGTTATTGTCATCCTCCATTTTTACCTTCAATTCAATAACTCAGCGTCGACGCGATTGACATGTGGACGCAGAACTTTCGTTAACAAAACGATATTATAATAACAATAAACGTCTATTCGTGCTAGTGAATGATATGAAGCAATGATGCACTGGGACTTGTGTAAATTACTCTTTCGTTGGGAGTTTGATATGTCACAAAAGAATGATATTGAAACAATTATTTCTGGTAATGCCATTCTAGGCATTGAGTTAGGGTCAACACGAATTAAAGCGGTTCTGATAAATCAGAAAAATCAACCAATTGTCAGTGGTGAGTATGGTTGGGAAAACCGTTATCAAGATGACAATTGGACTTATGATCTCGACGATGTCTGGAATGGAATTCAACAAGCTTATGAAGACTTAGTAAACCGTGTCTATGGAGAGCACTCAGTCCGATTAACCAAAGTGGCAGCGATTGGCGTCAGTGGTATGATGCACGGTTACTTGGCCTTTGATGAGCAAGAGAATTTGCTTACTCCATTTCGCACTTGGCGGAATAATTATACTTCTCAGGCTTCTAACGTATTAATGGAATTGTTTAACCACCCGACGCCACAACGTTGGAGTATCTCTCATCTTTATCAGGCGATATTAAATACAGAACCTCATGTGACGGATCTTGACTTCATAACCACCTTAGCTGGCTATGTTCACTGGCAATTGACCGGAAAGAAAGTACTTGGTATTGGGGACGCATCTGGCATGTTCCCAATAGATATAACGACGGGAAATTATTATGGCAATATGCTCAATAAATTTGACCAATTGGTAGCAGAGAAACAATATTCTTGGAAGATTTTTGACATTTTACCTAAACCGCTAAAAGCTGGACAAGAGGCTGGTCAGCTAACGAAAGCGGGCGCATTGAAAATTGATCCTTCGGGGCGATTACAAGCAGGCTGTTCTTTATGTCCGCCAGAAGGCGATGCAGGAACTGGTATGGTAGCAACAAATAGTGTTGCCGCCAATACAGGGAATGTGTCGGCGGGAACCTCTATATTTGCCATGTTAGTTCTTGAAGGAACGTTATCACAGGTTTATCCGGAGTTGGACTTGGTGACGACACCAGATGGTAAACTCGTTGCTATGGCACACTCCAATAATTGCACCTCGAATATTGATGCGTGGGTCTCTCTATTTAGAGAGTCGATGGTGGCGATGGGAATAGAAGTTGACATCAATAAACTGTACAGCTCGTTATATAATCAAGCGCTTTTGGGCGATAAAGATTGTGGTGGGCTCCTTGCTTATGGTTATACATCCGGTGAGCATATTACAGGGTTTGAGCAAGGGCGTCCGTTGTTTGTTTGCTCGACCAATAGTCGTTTTAATCTGGCGAACTTTATGCGAGTCAATCTTCAGTCATCATTTGGCGCGATGAAAATTGGTATTGATATGCTGGTTAAGCAAGAAGGTTTAAAATTAGAAAAAATAATGGCCCACGGTGGTTTGTTCAAAACACCAGGAGTTGCGCAAGCATTGTTGGCCGGTACACTAAATGCTCCCGTTGCGGTGATGGATACCGCTGGAGAAGGTGGGGCGTGGGGCATTGCATTGTTGGCATCTTATCGGGTCAACAATGTTCTAGGGGAAACACTTGCTGAATTTTTGAATGATAAAGTGTTTGCTCATGGTAATGAGAGTGTCATTGTTCCAACTGAAGCCGATGTGAATGGTGCTGAACAGTTTATGCAGCGCTATAAACGTGGGTTGGTTATCGAACAAGCGGCCGTTGACAATCTTGTGTGATTTTGTATATAGCTAAGCGTAATCAGGTAGTCTGATACAGTTTATGTTAGAAGACTACCCTGAAAGTAAAAAGCCCCCTATAAGGGGGCATCCCTGCGCTGCTAGTTTATCTTCAACTCTAACTGCGCCTCATATTATTGATCTTTCTTGTCTTGGTGCCTTACGTAACGCCTGATGATTTCTTCATTCACACCAACTGTGTCAACAAAGTATCCCCTTGCCCAAAAATAATTACCCCACAGTTTCTTTCTTATATGTGGGAACTTGTTAAACAAGCGGATTGCTGAACGCCCTTTCAATACTCCCATCAACGTTGATATCGAAACTTTTGGTGGAACTATCACAACCAAGTGAACGTGATCCGGCTGAACATTTAATTCCAAGACTTCACAATCTTTCATATTGCACAAAATATAGATTGAGCGATAAAGCTCTTTACCTACATTCCCTTTCAAGATCTTAAATCTGTATTTCGGTGTCCAAACTATGTGGTATTTGCAACGCCAATATACATGTGACGAACTTCTATCATCGCCCATGTTTTCAGTTTCCTCTTATTTATAGTGAATAAGAGGCTTACTTCTAGCATGGGCACTCATTCGGGCAATCGCCCCAAGGTTCAATCACCACTGCCCAAGGCGGTGGTTTAGGGATGACAATCAAATTCTCCATGTTAGAGTCACGACCGATTATTTTGCATTGCAATTTGCAAAATCACATCATGTACGCCTAAAGTTAAGTTGTAGATTCATGTAATGGACGAGTACATCATTGGCATTAATATTGCTGAAGAACAGATTTTCCCCTTCATGTGTTTATACCTAAATAACTTGAAGTTTCAGGTCGGCGGCAAGTAAGCTCATTCCAATGAGCATAGATAAACGGTGTGATTGGGGTAATCGGCCATAGCCAACACAGCTACAGTTTCAAAAATGCAAATATGTGATTTTTTAACATAGAGTGAAGGATGAGCTTGGAGTCTCAGTCATGGATATACATAGAAATGCTTATTACAGTTTAATTCACTATGGAATCAAAGAACTTATGATTGACCGTATTGGTCATTTTAATGAAGTCGAGTACCATCAATATCTTGGTTTCATTACAGGTAAAGATTCTTGTTTTTCAATGACAAATGAGGAACTTCTCATGACGGTCGCTAACCTTAAAAGTGAAGGTTATTTAGAAAATATCAAACATGACATCCCACAACTCGGACCTAGCGGCTGGGAAAGGTAATTTGTTTCGAATTGTCTCTTTCTATTTAGCTATGATGTACTTTTCGTTAGACTGTCACCAACGTCCCAACCCAAAGTGTTAATACTGATGAAACAACTGATTGATTTTATACCACTTATTATCTTTTTTGCTCTATTTAAAATGTACGACATTTACGTAGCAACAGGCGCATTAATTGTTGCTAGTGCCGTACAAATTGCTCTCACCTATGCGCTCTACAAGAAAGTAGAAAAAATGCAACTCATCACCTTTTTGATGGTGGCTGTATTTGGTGGAATGACGATTTTCCTACATGATGATAATTTCATCAAATGGAAAGTTACCATTGTCTACGTTGTCTTTGCTCTGGGTCTCACTATCACCCACATTATGGGTAAATCAGCAATCAAAGGGATGCTTGGCAAAGAATTATCTTTACCTAACCATGTTTGGGCGAAAATTAATTGGGCTTGGGTATTGTTTTTCAGCATCTGCGCTGTTTTAAATATCTATATCGCATACCGATTACCTTTAGATGTATGGGTAAACTTCAAGGTGTTCGGATTACTTGCCGCAACCTTCGCCTACACTCTACTCACTGGGGTGTTTATTTATAAACATTTACCTAAAGAAGATAAAGCGACAGAAACCAATCAATCTAAGGACAGCTAACTACTCATCCGAGGACTCTGAGGGTGTAAATCATGTCTTGTTTCGCTATAATCGACAGTTATTTCACAGCGACCATTTGGTCGCTGTTTCGTTTGTTGCGGATGTCTAAAAATGAATCAGGAAAATAACGCTCCTAGAGGTCAACTATTGCTGCGCACCCTTGCAATGCCAGCAGATACAAATGCCAATGGTGATATTTTTGGCGGATGGATCATGTCTCAGCTTGATTTGGCTGGCGCCATTCTAGCTAAAGAAATATCGAGTGGACGAGTAGTCACAGTTTCTGTATCCAGCATTACTTTTAAAAAGCCAGTAAAAGTCGGTGATGTTGTCTGCTGCTACGGTGAATGCACGAAAATTGGACGAACGTCGATGTCAGTAAACCTTGAAGTATGGGTGAAACCTATCAAGCAAGATAGTGTCGGCGATCGATTCCAAGTGTGCGAAGCCACTTTTAACTATGTCGCCATCGATGCAAATGGACGTCCACGAGCTATTAACCCGGGTAGCTGATCAAAAAATTGAGTTTGATTACTTTCAATCTCTATCGGTTTGAGTACATTAAGGCTTCGACTGAAAAATCAATCAATAAGGACATCAATATGTGGTACGTCATCTTCTCACAAGACGTGGAAAACTCTTTGGAAAAACGCATGAGTGTCCGACCGCAACATTTGGAGCGCTTACAAAAACTGCAAAATGAAGGCCGGTTGCTTACAGCTGGACCTATGCCTGCCATTGATTCTGATAATCCCGGAGAAGCAGGGTTTACTGGCTCAACCGTTATCGCTGATTTTACGTCTTTACAGCAAGCGCAAGCATGGGCTGACGCAGATCCCTATGTTGAGGCTGGAGTTTATCAACACGTTATCGTTAAGCCGTTTAAGAAAGTGTTTTAAAATGAAAAAATTCGCCTTTGTCGCCGCTATTATTACGTTAATGGCTGGCTGTAGCTCAAATGCTGACCAACAAGAACACCTAGAATTGTTAGCAAGTAACCGAGCCAGTGCCATCAGTAGTGAATTACCTTTAGAATTCGGTCCTCTTTCGGTTATGAGAGCAAATTCAAAAGGCAGCACTGTAGAAATTATGATGATTTATAATGCTGATCACCAAGGTGCTAAACCTATTGATCAAGTATTGGAAACGAGTATTAATACCTACTGCTCTGACTCTTTAACAAAGTCAAACCTTGATATCGGTTTAATTTACCGTATTAAAATCCGTAATAATCGTGGTCAGTTGATGATCGACCAGCCTATAACTAAAGAAAGCTGTACTGTCCAATAGAGATCATTTAACTGCACTCTTATTGCATAAGGCCTCATCTGAGGCCTTTATTAGATCAAAGAACTTATCAGTCGAAGGTTAGCTCTTTACGTAGTGCTTTGGCTGCCAGAACTAAATTGGTCAACGCTGCTTCAGTCTCAGGCCAGTTACGTGTCTTCAAACCACAATCTGGATTAACCCACAGACGCTCCGCTGGGATCTTCTCGGCCGCTTTTCGGACTAAACCCTCAATCCATTGCTGTGATGGGATATTCGGAGAGTGAATATCGTACACTCCTGGTCCTATTTCATTCGGGTAATTGAATTCTTCAAACGCTTTCAGCAGTTCCATATTAGAACGCGATGTTTCAATAGTAATTACATCGGCATCCAATGCTGCTACAGAGTCAATAATTTCATTAAATTCGCTGTAGCACATATGAGTGTGGATCTGTGTCTCTGGTTTCGCACTGGCGGCTGAGATTTTAAAGGCCTCCACCGCCCATTGTAAATACGCCTCATGGTCACGCTTTTTCAATGGCAAACCTTCTCGAATAGCAGGTTCATCAATTTGGATTATATTAATGCCCGCCTGTTGTAAATCTGCGACTTCATCACGCAACGCAAACGCTAACTGTTGAGTAATTTCCTTACGAGAAATATCTTCACGAGGGAATGTCCAGCACAAGATCGTTACTGGCCCTGTTAGCATGCCTTTCATCTGTTTAGACGTTAGCGACTGAGCATAAGTTGACCACTTAACGGTTATTGGCTTCTCTCGCTCTATATCTGTCACCACGATGGCTGGTTTAACACAACGAGAACCATAACTTTGAACCCACCCAAACTGAGTGGTTTGAAAGCCCGCAAGATTTTCAGCAAAATATTCCACCATATCGTTACGTTCAGCTTCACCGTGCACCAATACGTCTAAATCTAATGCCTCTTGGCGTTTTACAGCATCGGCAATGTGGCCTTTTAATGCCGCTACATATTCGCTTTCAGAAAGTTGACCTTGCCGATAAGCACTACGTTGGGTGCGAATTTCCGCTGTTTGAGGAAAAGAACCTATCGTTGTTGTTGGCAAAAATGGCAAACCAAGAACTTCTGCTTGGTGATGCGCACGCTCTGCATAAGGTGCGCTTCGCTCCGACAATGCAGAAGTAATACTATTTACGCGAGCTTGGACCTGAGGTTTGTTCACATGAGTTGCACTCTGACGCGCTACAATCGGCAAGCTATAGGTATCACAAGATAAAATAGCGGCTGGATCGCCATCTAATGCCTTGCCCAATAAAGCCACTTCCGTCACTTTTTGCTTAGCAAATGCGAACCAACTTTGAACCTCCGTTGGTAAGCTTTGCTCAAGATCTAAATCTATCGGACTATGTAATAGTGAGCATGAACTCGCAATCCATAATCGCTCACCCAACTGTTTTTTCACTGGCTGTAGACGAGCTAATAGCGCAGCAAGATTGGCTCGCCAAACATTTCGCCCATTTACAACCCCCAGCGAGAGTACCCAATCACTTGGCAACTTTTCGACTACAGCTTCAAGCTGTTCTGGAGCGGCGGAAAGGTCGATATGTAAGCCGTGAACCGGCAGCTCAACAATCTTATCAAGCGTATCAACCACCGAATCAAAATAGGTAGTTAATAACAATTTCACATCACCATTGATCACTTGGTAAGCCAGTTTTAGTGCATCTTGCCACTCTTTTTCTAACTCTAACGATAAAATCGGTTCGTCGATTTGCACCCATTCAACGCCTTGTTTAGCTAACTTGGTAAGAATGGTTTGGTATGCAGTTAACAAACGAGGTAATAAAGTGAGGCGATCAAACCCTTCTTCTATTTCTTTACCTAGATAAAGATAACTAAGTGGACCAAGCAACACCGGTTTCACTTGATGCCCGGCCTTCAACGCTTGATTGGTTTCTTCAAATAACTGTGGCCAACTGACACTAAACGTATCATCTTGGCTAAATTCGGGCACAATGTAGTGGTAATTCGTATTAAACCACTTGGTCATATCTGACGCTGCACTACCAGCACAGTCACAGCTTGCTTGCGATTGACCACGGCCAACGCGAAACAAAGTGTCTAAATCAGGAAAACCATTATTGTGGCGCTTAGGAACATGTCCGAGTAGCAATGTGGTGGTAAGCACATGATCATACCAAGCAAAATCCCCTACTGTTGTAAAACTAAGCCCAGCTTGCTGCTGTAGAGCCCAATTGTGCTGACGAATGGTGCTACCCACTTGTTTTAATTGATCTTGCGTGCTTTCTCCACGCCAATATTTTTCAAGCGCAAACTTGAGTTCACGTTTTTCACCAATACGCGGATAGCCTAAAATGTGTGTGGTTGTCGTCATCTTCCTAGCCCTTATTCTTTTGGTAGTGTTGAACTTCTATCTTGATAATTAAGAAGTCCAGATGGCTAAACTATCCACTTGAATGGGCCAGCGAACAACATCCAATTATTCAACATGTTCATTAAATAAATTCATGTTGTTTTCGACAACGTTAGGTTACCTCAAAATAAATAGCCATCTAGATGTTTACAGCTCCCTACATACAGCGTAAGTTAGTGCAATTAAAGCCATCTATTCCAAGAGATAATGAGGAAATAGTCACAATGATCGAACTTAAGCACTTGCGAACGTTAGCTTCGCTAAGAGATTCGGGTTCATTGACCTCGACCGCAACGTCTCTCCACTTAACACAATCAGCGCTTTCACATCAGATTAAAGATTTAGAGGCAAGAATTGGCGGGCAGTTGTTTTTACGCAAAACTCGTCCCGTAAAATTCACCTCGGAGGGAAAAATTTTACTCAAGCTTGCTGATGAAATTTTACCCAGAATGGCAAGAGCTGAAAACGAATTAGCGAGTCTGAAAGAAGACGTAAATGGGCGTTTGCACATGGCAATTGAGTGTCACTCTTGCTTCCAGTGGTTAATGCCAGCATTAAAGGAATATCAATTGGCTTGGCCAAGTGTCACGTTAGACTTTTCATCCGGCTTCGGTTTTGAACCCTTACCCGCTTTGCTAGCTGGAGAACTTGATCTTGTCATAACTTCCGATATTTTGCCTCGTTCCGAAGTCCACTACGAGCCCCTATTCGACTTCGAAATGCGTCTTATCACCTCAACCGCCCACCCTCTTGCAGAAAAAACGATCATCGAACCTAGCGATTTAGCCTCGCAAACCATGTTGACTTATCCGGTCCAAAAAAACCGCTTGGACGTCGTAAAACACTTTCTGCAACCCGCAGGCATTGAGCCGGCAAAATGGAAACAAGCTGATAACACATTGATGTTGGTACAAATGGTATCTGCAGGTTTAGGGGTATCCGCACTGCCTAATTGGGCAATCAGTGAATTTTCTAGGCAAGGACTGATCACCAGTAAGCCATTAGGTAACGGTTTATGGCGGCGGTTATTTGCAGCCACCCGTCATAGCGAAAAGGATAAACATTATCTGCAAGCTTTTTTCGTCACTGCTCGACAACAATGCAAAAGCCACCTTGATGGCATCAAGATGGCTTGATAGTTAAACAAAAATATTAACGTGGATAGGATTTGAATTGGTTAGTCAGTGGATCGTATTGGTAACCTAAGACATCTAGTTTACCAATAACACCTTCCACATCCATTTCGTACATACTGGCAAGTTCTTCAAAGCTATCGCACTCTAAGCGCAGTTTTTCATTCACAATGCCCAGTAAAATAACACTATCAAAGCGGCTGACGTTACTTAGGTCCATCACAAGCTCCTTTACCAAAGAGATAATGAAAGCCTAGTCGCAAAATCATCTGCAAAAAGTGACCAATATCTAGAGAATAAATAAACCTTGGAAACTTGTGCTTGCCGCTAACATAAACAGTAGGGCAATACCTAACTGGATTTTTTCTGCACTTTTTGAAAATAAAATATGCCAACACCAGGCGATAATTCCTGCGATCATCAAACCAAAACTGGTTAGCAAAGCCAATGTCGCTTGTGTTAACGCTTGATCATCTAAGCCATATGCTTTCGGTACAACACAAAGTGCAACCCCCATCGCACATAAAATGCCGATGATAGGAAGTAGTCGATGAAATGCTTGCAGACGCGTACGTGCAATCGTCAACAGTAGATGAGAAAAACATGCTCCAAGTAAACCCACTAATATCACATTGGCAACGGATGCTGGCCAATTCGCCTGCTCAGACACCAGAATGGCAACATAAGCTAATGACAACCCGTTAGCTAGATAAAGTACCCATAATGGGCCTTCATCACGTGTTTTCTTGGTTTGTACTTGAGAGTAAAAATAGAAAATGGCAAATACGACCATGAACGCTTCAATTTTAAGAGAAGCCACCGCGAGCCACAAAACGCCAATCGCTGGCAATAAGCGGTGAATACGCCCACGTTGCCCCGGACAAATCTCCCCTCTAACTAATACGAGAGTCAAGATAATTTGTGCGCCCAGTAACATCGGAGCAAAAACAGAAAGTAACGATTGAATCATGCTATATGGCCATTAAAATGTGTCTGGGCGCGATGATAGCAAATTTATTCAGCTGACTAGAAGTCAGTTCGTACTCAGATGCATCAAAACATCATCTGCCGTTATTATCCCTACATATCTTCCCTCTCGTACAAGCACCCAAGGAAAAGGGATTTTTTTCTTAATTAGGTGAGTAACCGTTGATAGTTCCGTCATAACATCTAATTGAGTGAAGGTTGTGCTCATTAGCTGATTGACAGGGCGCTTCCAAATAACGCTTTCTTTTGCATTTTCAAGTTCCGTGCCCATTGATGGACTCAAGTGTAAATTCAATGCGGCTTTATCGACTAAGCCCACACACTGCCCATTGTTGATAACAGGCAGTGAGTCGAGAGCCGTTGCTTGAACGTACTGATTAGCTAAGAAAATGGAATCACCAGGGTCTAGCCTAGGCACGTTTGAGCGAACCAAGAGCAATAATGTATTGGCCCTATCGCTTTCATCTTCAGTTGTATTAACCACATTCAAATGTGCTTTGTAACGATTCGCATGAGCAATATTTTCTAATGGTAACGGTTTAGAAAATAAATACCCTTGCAAGTAGTCAACACCGAGCATTCTTAACACTTTCATTTCTTGTTCGGTTTCCACCCCCTCGGCAACCACCTTAACACCTAGAGTATGAGAAAGGTCTGTAACCATTTTGACAATACTGTACTTACGAGTACCAACTGCAATATCCGTCACAAATTCCTTATCAATTTTTAATAAATCGAATTGGCGATCACTCAAATAAGTAAAGGAAGAGTAACCCGTGCCAAAGTCATCAATCGCTATAGATACACCTAACTTGCGCAATTCATTCATTGCGTCATAGGACTTCCCCCCGGCTTCTTGGCTCGAAAAATAGGCACTTTCCGTCAATTCCACCGTGATGTGTTTGGGGTTACAACCGCTACTTTTAATAATGGCTGCGGTGTTGTTTAGTATTGCATCTGAGCTTAGTGATGTATTCAAAGACCGGTTGATCGTTATTCCTGTCTCTGAACCGAATGCCTTTTGCAAAGTAGCTAAACTTCGCAGAGAGATCAAAGCCACTTCTTTATCCAATTGAGGAATGATATTGAGATCTTCAGCAATGGTGATCATTTCTTGCGTATCGAGCAGTTCTCCGGCTTCATTAGTAAAACGGCACAATGCTTCAAACTTAGCGATCTTGAGTGTTTTCGCGTCGACAATCGCTTGGTAATAGACAGTAATATCACCAGTAGCTATTTTTTTGGTCACTAAATCCTCCAACGCTTTTCGTCGTTGAAGCTGTTCATGAATACTACTTTGATAGAAATTAACCGATTTACCTTGGCCGCCATGCATCTCTAACATCGCTTGTATCGCATGTGAGACCATGTGTTTAGGGCTATTTGCATCTTGTCCAAACACTGAAACCCCAATCCGGCACTTAGAAATCATTTTAAATATTTGCGGTGGCATTTCATTTTTAATTTCATAGATAAACGCCTTAATTTCTGACGAAATCAGAGCACTTTGATTGGTATTCGCTTCACAGGTTGTTGCTAAGCAGACACCAAAAATATCAGCGCCTAAGTAGCCTGAAATACGCGCGGTCGCACTTCTGAGCAGCATATCTGAAAATAGTTTACGATCAGAATAGGCGAAATCCCCTTCAAATATAGGGTTTAAGGCCATCAAAATAATTAAACGATTGTGATTACCCACTTCGCAGATTTGATCGAGTAGAGAGATAAGCTTGCTCTTAGTAGGTAACTGAGTGTGGACATCGACCTCATCAATTTCGACTTGCGCCGTTACTTCTCTTTTTTGGGAAACATCCAACGTTAAACCAAGATAATAACTATCCTCACTTTCTAGTTGTATTTTCTGAACCGTTAGATCTCGTGGCGAAGCGTAACCTTTTTTATGGCGGTTTAAAACCACACCATTCCAATAACCTTTGGTTTCAATATCACTCCACATTTGTTTAAAAAAACTTGGCGAGTGTTTTCCAGCATTAAAAATATTGGTTTTACAACCGAGTAACTCTTGCTGCAAATAACCAGTTTGTTTTTCAAATAAAGTGTTACAAGCCAAAATACGTGTTTGGCTGTCAGAGATCACAATACCATGGTGTTGGTTATTGATAATACTTTGGAATAACCCCGCCACGCTGACTCGCGTTTTTTCACACAGCAAGATAGCCACAAGTCCACTTAATATACCGCGTTGCTCAAGGGATACAGAAAAACTGACAAAACAAAATGCATAGGACTGGGTAACTAGGCAACAAGAAAACTGGTTACTTTTTCCTGTTTTCAATACGTTAGTAAAGATTGCTTTAGCATGGGCGGCAATATCTTGCGTCATATAGTTCAAAATATCGTTGATCTTTTGCGGTACTGAATCATCAGGGAAAAGAGTGGCAAACATGTGTTTATCACAATCAAAATCTGAGTTATTAATGTTGAAAGACCACCACATTTGTCTATTCTGCAAACTAACGTCTACCATGGTCTGTATCCTTTCTGCATTTGCTATTTTCTATAATAAACTCCGTGAGTTAATGACAAGTATAGAACGTTATTATTCATATGATCTCATAATTTTAGTGTTTCGAATTGTGAAGTAGCTAGAACTGGCTAGTCTTGATCTTAATCGCTATAATGCCCGGCTAATAAATCAGAGGTCAAAATATGCACAGCAACATCACTCCTATTCATCAATATAAAAAATACTGGGCAGAGTGTTTTGGAATTGCGCCATTCTTGCCAACCAGTAGAAAAGAGATGGATGCGCTAGGATGGGACAGTTGTGACATCGTAATCGTCACTGGTGACGCATACGTTGATCATCCAAGTTTTGGCATGGCGATCATTGGCCGTCTATTGGAAGCGCAAGGCTTCCGTGTCGGTATCATCGCGCAGCCACAATGGCACAACAAAGACGCCTTTATGGCTCTGGGGAAACCAAACCTATTTTTTGGTATTACCGCCGGCAATATGGACTCGATGATCAACCGCTATACCTCTGACAAAAAATTACGTCATGATGATGCGTACACACCGAATAACGAGGGTGGTAAACGTCCAGACCGAGCAACGCTTGTCTATTCGCAGCGCTGCCGCGAAGCTTACAAAGAAGTACCGATTGTGCTTGGTGGAATTGAAGCGAGCTTACGACGCGTTGCGCATTACGATTACTGGTCGGATAAAGTGCGCCGTTCCGTCTTGTTTGACGCCAAAGCTGATATTCTACTGTTTGGTAATGCAGAACGTGCGTTAGTTGAAGTGGCACACCGCCTGGCCGATGGCGAGAACATCGCGAGCATGACTAATATTCGCGGCACGGCGGTTAACCTTGCCTCCGAGCCAGAAAATTACACCATTATTGATTCATCTCGTATTGAAAAACCGGGCAAAGCATTTGTACCGATAAACCCATACGCGGTGGAAACACAATGCGAAACCAATCAAGAAAAAGAAGCCGAAGCAAAACCAATCACGATTCGTCCTTCTCGTCATGATGCAGCCACGACAGCAGTACGTATACCTGCATTTGAAAAACTCAACAATGACCGTATTCTTTATGCCCACGCCAGCCGTGTACTGCATTTAGAAACCAATCCATATTCAGGCCGCGCATTAATACAGCGCCATGGAAACCGGGAACTGTGGGTTAACCAAGCGCCTATTCCACTCACCACTGAAGAGATGGATTACGTATTTGGTTTAACCTATGCCCGCGTACCTCACCCTATGTATGGAAAGGCGAAAATTCCGGCTTACGATATGATCAAAACCTCGGTCAATATCATGCGTGGTTGTTTTGGCGGTTGTTCATTCTGTTCTATCACCGAACATGAAGGGCGTATTATTCAAAACCGTTCTAAAGAATCAATTTTGAATGAAATGGAAGAGATACGCGATAAAGTGCCTGGCTTTACTGGAACCATTTCTGATTTGGGTGGACCAACGGCTAACATGTATCGTTTAGGTTGTAGTGACCCAAAAGCCGAGATGAACTGTCGCCGTCCGTCTTGTGTATTCCCGGGGATCTGTAACAAACTTAATACCGACCACAAACACACTATCGATTTATATCGCGAAGCGCGTAAAGTAAAAGGTATCAAAAAAGTGATGATTGCTTCTGGCGTACGCTATGACTTGGCAATTGAATCACCAGAATATGTCCGTGAGCTAGTGACGCATCACGTGGGGGGCTATCTAAAAATCGCTCCAGAGCACACCGAAAAGAACCCACTTGATCTAATGATGAAACCAGGCATGGGCACTTACGATCGCTTTAAAGAGATGTTTGAAAAATACAGCGCTGAAGCAGGTAAGAAGCAGTATCTGATCCCTTACTTTATCTCGGCTCACCCGGGCACTGAAGATGAAGATATGCTGAACTTAGCGTTATGGCTGAAATCTAATGACTTCGAATGTGACCAAGTTCAAAACTTCTACCCGTCACCTATGTGTAACGCGACGGCGATGTATTATTCAGAAACCAACCCGCTGAAACGTGTGAAGTATAAAAAGCGCGAAGAAGTGCCAGTGGCGAAAGGTGAACGTCAGCGCCGCTTGCATAAAGCATTATTACGCTACCATGACCCACTAAACTGGCCAATCATTCGTGAAGCTTTGATCAATATGGGTAAAAAACATTTGATTGGTGACCGACCTAACTGCCTAGTACCTGCTGAAGATCTGGATGCTCGTACACCAGCACAACGTCGTAAATCAGGTCGTCATGGTGCAAACCGTTTTGCCACCAAACACACTAAAACTCAGCCTGGCTTTGATGCACTAAATCCGCGTAAAGAAGCAGGAACTTCACCGAATAAACCACGCTCTAGTAGCACAGCAAACAACAAGAACAGTGCAGGGAAACGAGGTGGGAATAGCCAGATTTCGCGCCCGGGCTCTAAGAGCAAGCCGCAAAGAGGCTAGGTAATATTATCAGGCTAAGCTAACAATAAGGCTCCGACTGGAGCCTTATTGCTTTTCAAAAAACAGCGTTAACGTACCCACTTCGATGCCAAGCTTTTTAATCTTGGTTAAATTAAACACTCGCTTTTCATCTTGGCGGTATAACCAATCATCAAAGCTCACTGTCACCGTTGAATCACCATATGGCAGCGCAAAATCATATTTCCATTGCAATGCGTTACCTTGTTCTTTGCCTTTGGCCTGACCAATCACATCATCGGCATTGCCAACGTATTGATTAGTATCAGTACGCTGTATCGTCCAGATTCGCTGGCTATTTTCACCATCATCAAACACAAAATCCTCTATCAAGGTTAAAGTATCTCCCTCAACTTGACCTTGGATTTTGACCTCAAAACGCCGAGTTTGCTGACCAGTGTAATCTTGCACCATTCCCCAAGCTAAAATAGTCCCCGAGAAATACTCAAATAGATTAAATGTTGGTGTCTGATTGCGGTAATCGTCTAAATCCGCAGAACAGCCAGTCAGCAAAAACAGTATTAAACACAAAGTGTGCTTTAGTTGTTTCATCGATTCATTCCTATCAACTGATTTCGAAGCTTCGGATATTCACTATTAGGAGATAACCAAATAGATAAAAATGCATCATTGAGCGCTTCATCATCAATTTCACCAATCTGCTGCTCTGCACCTGTAACGGGGATGAAAACAAATTGTCCTAACCGCCCATCCGATATATAGACCAAGCGTTGGCCATCCGAAATATCGGGAAAAATAGTTTGTAACTGCGTTATCCAGCTTTGTACCTGACTATCTGAGTACCCTAGCTTTGTCCATTGCTCAGCGGTTGCTTTCAGCAATTGCGGTTGACTAATATCTCTTTGATAACGGATTTCAAGCGCAATGGGGTGTGGCGATACATCATCAGACTGCTGATAAACACCGAGCGGAGAACGTAGTTGTGAAGAATAGATATCCAGCCACAACCAAGAGAGGGTCGCTTGGCCAACCACTGGCCACGAATTCCAACTAGGTGTGGATGCTTGCGAAGTCGCTGCACTAGCGCTTGTGATTATGCATTGCAGAGTGATGGCGACTAGATAACGCTTTGTTTTTAAGCTGAACATCTCTGAATATCCTTAGCATCAATGTGCAAATCATGGTCCACTCGAGCCACAGAATCAGCAAAACTGGCAATGTCGGCAATCCAAATTGAGCCGCTCCAAGCCTTTGCGCAGCCCAGTAACAGAGGCACCCAGAAATACCTCCAATCATTGATACGAGAGCAGAAGGGAAACGGTTCACATATTGAACGATATAATAAGCGTACCAAGAGAACGCGAACCATAGTGCCATTAGCCATATAGGAAACTGAGAGCTTGGGAATACGATAACGTTGAACTTCATATTCAAAAAATCGATAGCGACACCCATAAAAGCTAAAATAATCACTCTTTCTAACGCGATACGCTGCTTAATGACGGTGTAGATCAAAGTGGTTAATACCAGACAAACCGTGACCCATTGCCATGCGTCAGTTCCTAGCACAGCGACCAGCCAAATAATTTGAAACCAAACCGATACTAACCACAGTTTTTTCATCATAGCGGCCTTTGTAGTGTCATATGCACCGTACTAATACTCTTAGCCAGAAAACCACCTTCGCAGTAGCAAAAATAGTAGCGCCACATACGAATAAATTTTTCATCGTAACCCAGTTGTCGAACTTGTTGCTCCTCTGCGTCAAATTGCTTACGCCACTCTTTTAAGGTTCTTGCATAATCTAAACCAATATCGAACAGATCACGCATCACCAAGTCACTATGTTTGGTCGCCGCTTGAGCAAGCACGGTTACCGATGGCAAGAACCCACCGGGGAAAATGTATTTTTGAATAAAGTCGACGTTGTTGCTGTAATAGTCATAACGCTGATCAGTGATGGTTATCGCTTGAATTGCCATTAAGCCTTGCGGTTTGAGTAGCGACTGACATTTTTTAATATAAGACGGTAAATACTCTTTACCGACCGCTTCAATCATTTCGATAGAGACCAACTTATCGTATTGACCTTCTAGTAGGCGGTAGTCTTGTTTGAGTAAAGTAATTTGATTCTCTAAACCATTCAAAGCAACCTGCTGTGCAGCATATTGGTATTGTTCTTCGGAAATAGTCGTCGTTGTCACGCGGCAACCGTAGGTCTTAGCCATGTAAATAGCCATAGCACCCCATCCGGTGCCAATTTCAATTACATGATCACGGCTAGTGAGTTGCAATTGCTGGCAAAGTCGTTCCATTTTATTGACCTGAGCTTGCTCTAAGCTCTCATCCTTAGATAAAAATAACGCGCTTGAATAAAGCATCTTTTCATCAAGAAAGGTGTGATAAAGCGAATTTCCCAAGTCGTAGTGGGCGTGGATATTTTCCCTCGCTTTATCAATCGAGTTGCGGTTAAACCAATGGGTTATTTTATAAAGCAACTTTGTGAAGATGCTGCTTTTCGCTTCAATGCCATCTAACGCGGAAAGGTTTCGCGCCATTAATTCCATCAACGTGGTCAAGTTTGGACTTTCCCACCAACCATCCATATACGCTTCACCAGCAGCAATGCTGCCCCCCTTTAGAAGACGGGCATAAAAATGAGGATCTCGGACTTCAATACTAGCATTAGGTTCACCCTCTCTTGGCGTGCCGAATGTTTCTCTTGCTGTCGCAGAACCATCAGTAAACGATTCAATGATGGTCAGTGTTCCAACTTCTAAACGTTGCAGACATTTTAAAGTGATGCTGCGTGCACTCTTTTGCAAACTCGTTAGTTGCTTGGGCAACTCTAAAGATTCTGAATTCTGCATTGAGCGTTCTCCTTATTGTTCTTTCTGTTTTGACGACGATTCAGATGCTGATGATTGATTCGCTTCAACTGACGGTGGGTGAGAATAAAAAGGTGCACCTTTCAGCCAAAGTTTTAAAGCATGCCAATAAATACCTATAGTCACTTTTACTGCCATTACCGGTGTTTTGATCAATAACTTAAGTAAATTTTTTGAATTAAAACTTTGCTCTTTCATCGCCAGCGTTGCATCGAATTCTTTATCATTACGATGACACTCCAAATGCACCATTAATGAAGAAGTTAACGGCTTCAGTTTCCATACGTATTGTTGCTCAATCGGGTTAAATGGAGAGACATGGAAGGCTTTGTCATGCTGCCAATTGCAACCTTGCTCACCGGCTTCTGCTTGAATTGCGTAGTAATGACGTTCATTCCATGGGGTATTACTCACTTCGGCCAATAAGTAGCGCCACTGGCCGTCATTATCATAAAGATAGTAGAAATTGACCGGACTGAAATAAATGCCTAGGTAACGAAGATGACAAACCGCCAGCACTTTACCGCAGACTCTTTCACCGGTGAGCTCAAAGACTTTATCTTGCACGCTTTGCTTTAACTCACCGCTTCCCAAATAGTCTTGACGATGAAATCGTGCCCAATGCCACCACTTATCACCAAAGCCCCAGACGTTTTTAGTCAGTTGTGGCAACTCATCGAGATCAATACAAGCCATAAATAACGGGTAATTGAGCGCATGCTCCACAGGGGTAAAGCGTCGATGGCGAACCGTTCCCACCATTAAGCGACTTTGCATAGCTTCATCTTCCATCACCATCGTTATGCGGCACCCTTGATTTGAGCGATTTGCGATTCAAGCTTAGTAACAACATCTAACGCACTTTTCACGCCATCTTCATGGAATCCGTTATGCCAATAGGCCCCACAGTACCACGTGTTATTGACACCGCTTACTTCGGCTTTTCTCTGTTGTGCTGCTATCGACTCGGTAGTGAAAACGGGGTGATGATACGTAAATTGGCGCAGTATTTTGCTCGGCTCAATCCGATTGGTGCTATTTAATGAAACACAAAAAGTATGTTTACTATCAATATGTTGTAAGATGTTCATGTTGTACGTCAGTGCCGGCAAACGGGATTCTTCAACTTCACTGCCATCCAACCAGTAATTCCAAGAAGCCCATGCGGCCTTGCGCTTCGGCAATAGGTTTGCATCGGTATGTAAAACAACCTCATTAGCTTGGTACTGCATTGCCCCTAGCACTGACAGTTCGGCTTCAGATGGCTGCGCCAACAGACGCAATGCTTGATCACTGTGACAAGCAAAAATAACGTGGTCGAACAGTTCAACGCTGCCATTAACCGTAATCTCAACACCTGATGGCGTGCGATTTACCAAAGTGACTGGACTATCAAGGCGAATTTTATCTTTAAAACCTTGGGTAAGCGGATCAATATAAGCACGAGATCCGCCTGCAATCACATACCACTGTGGGCGATTAGTGATGTCCAATAAACCATGATTAAGGAAGAAACGTAAGAAGAAGCTCAATGGAAATGCACGCATATCCGCTAATGACGACGACCAAATTGCCGCGCCCATAGGCAGGATATAGTTCTCACAAAAATAGTCAGAAAACTGATATTGATTAAGAAAATCGCCCAAGGTCTGCATCGATTGGTGTGCATTTTCAGCTTGCTCTTTAGCCAGACCATTGAAGCGGATTATCTCAAAAATAAAGCGATAGAACTTAGGATTAACCCAATTACGCTTTTGCGCGAATAAGCTTGTTGCCGTGTGCCCATTATATTCCAGACCATTATCATCATTGCGCACACTAAAACTCATTTGAGTCGGTAGGCCTTGCACTCCAATGTCGTTCATCATCTGAATAAAATTAGGGTAGGTTCTGTCATTGTAAACAATAAAACCAGTGTCTATCGCGTAATGCTGACCTTCTACCTCAACGTCAACCGTTGCGGTATGGCCACCAATATAGTGATTTGCCTCAAACAGGGTGACATCGTGTTGTTGATATAAATGGTAGCCGCAGGTTAATCCTGAAATTCCTGTACCAATAATGGCTATTTTCATAACTAAACTCCTTTGTTACGGCCCATTAAGAACGATTCAATAATGCCGAGACTAACTTACCTTGCCACGCATATGGCAATGAACCGATGACGCGCAAAATTGACGTAAAACGCGCCGGAAAATAGATGTTGGATTTGTCTTTCGCTAAACCTTGGCGAATCGCCTGAGACGCATATTCAGTGGAAACCATCATCGGCATAGAAAATGTGTTTTTATCGGTCAATGGGGTTGAAACGAAACCGGGAAATATTGTGCTGACAGCGATACCTTTAGCCTGCCAATCTAGTGCTAAAGTTCGAGCTAAATAACTCACAGCGGCTTTGGAAGCACCATACGCCTCTGCTCTCGGTAGCGCGATTTCACTCGCGATAGAACTGACAATGGCAAGGCGGTGACCTTGGACTAAGTGATGCTGAAGACCTTCAATACAGTTAGCTAAACCAATAACATTGATGTTAATGACCCTAGCAAACAATGCTGCATCCATCTTGCCATCGTCTATATACTCACAGTCTCCGGCGTTTAACACCCATAGCGAAGGTACAAAGGGTAAGTCATCCAATACTGTTTTGGTCTGAGCTGCATCGGTAATATCAAACGCTAATGGGAAAATTTGTTGCGGATGAGCATGTTGTAGCGCTTGTAATGTTTGGTGGTTGCGTCCACAAGCAATGACCTGCCACCCATCTTTGGCATAATCAACGGCAAGTTGATAACCAATTCCTGACGTCGCCCCTGTAATCAATACCGCGTTCATTGCCCTAGCCTCTGTTTTACCGCACGAATAACACTTCCGAGTAGTGGTAAGTTTTCGTAAAGCATTTCTCCAAGATCAAAATAGTCTCGATGGTAAATTACTTTGCCATCTTGAAATTTTAGGTGACTCATTCCTTGAACATGAATAAGAGAGCCTTTTCCTAACTTGGGGTGCTGCAAGGCCATAGTCCATGTGAGGAAACCTGAATTTCCCATTTGCTGCTGCTCATGAATGGTAAAATCACAACGAGTCACATTTTGGTAAAGGTTATGGAAATATTCGGAAAGCGAAACCTTACCTTCAAGGCGATGAGCAGCATCTTCAAACACAACATCATTGTGATAGACCTCATCAAGTAAATGAAGATTCGCTTTATTGAGTTTCTGATAAACCTCACTGACCGACTGAACATCCATTTGTCTTACACCTCAAAAGTTATACAAAAAGATAACATGTACAAAATAGTACAACCCGCAAAGTTATACAAAAAATACTTTGTATAACTGAGCTTCTGTTCGGTAAATACGTAAACAGTTGCGAATTAGATCAAAAATATCATTTAAAAACCAAACTGTTACTTATCGGTAATGCTTTGGGATAGGCATAAAAAAGGCCAACGTCGAAACATTGGCCTTTATCATTATTCGTTGATTACACTAACTATTAAGAGTTTCGTAGCGCTGCAATACGCTTATCAAGCGGTGGGTGGCTCATCAACAACTCGGTCATTGAACGCTTACCGTTAATTCCAAATGCCATCATTGAGCCTTCTAACTGCGACTCCTGACCCATTTTCAAACGCTCCAACGCCGCGATCATTTTGTGCTTACCCACGAGGCTTGCAGCACCGGCATCAGCATGAAACTCACGATGACGGCTGTACCACATGGTAATAAAGCTTGCTAGGAAACCAAAGACTAGCTCTAAAACCATCGATACCCCGAAATAAATAATCATATTGCTGCCACCTTCGCCTTCCTCCGAATCACGAGAAGCAACAATATTAGCGATAAAACGTGACAAGAAAATCACAAAGGTATTCACGACACCTTGCATTAGCGTCATGGTTACCATGTCACCATTAGCAATGTGGCTAACTTCATGGGCCAGTACCGCTTCAGCTTCATCTCGCGTCATGCTATGCAATAAGCCTGTTGAAACCGCCACCAGCGAGTCATTACGCTTTGCCCCCGTTGCAAAAGCGTTAATATCTGGTGAGTCATAAATCGCAACTGTCGGTATACCAATACCCGCTTGTGAGGCTTGGCGACTTACGGTTGCAAGCAACCAATGTTCTGTTTCATTACGTGGGCTCTCAATCACCATTCCGCCAACAGAACGTAATGCCATGCTCTTTGACATCAATAATGAAATGAATGACCCACCGAAACCAAACACGGCCGCCATGATGAGTAAGCCAGATAGACTTCCAGCCTGCATACCTGTGACAGCATAAACAATATTTAGCACAACGCTAAGAACCAGCACCACCGCAAGGTTGGTCGCTAGAAATAACATGACTCGCTTCATTACTTTTCTCCGAATGGAACGCTTATTATGTGGCTCAGACAGTCAGCGACGCTAACATTCACCTCAGCCGTTTTTCATACATATATAGTCTAGGATTTGGAAAACAAGGTTAAGTGATAAATTGAAACATTTAATGTCTAACCCATCCACTAGATAAATACTACCAACCCTATTGATATCAAGTATAGAAATAAGAGTGAGCAAGTTACGACAAAGATTTTGTGTTCATTAAGACTTTGGTCGTATTGAGCGCAGAGATTAAAACGACTACATTGCTGGCAGAATATTGATTTCCCCCATGCATAAGGAATTCATCATGGCTGAAACTAACAACTATCAAATGGCGATTGATTTACTGTGCTGCCACCTAGGTATTTCAGAAGAAGAAGCTAAGCAACAATTGGGACTTGGCAGTGCTTCAACTGTGCAGCAACACATTACCGACACTTACCAGGCTTTGATGGGATTGTCGCAAGAAAAATAATAGGAAGATTAAAAACAAAGGGCTGCGAATCTGCAGCCCTTTTGTATTACCTGTTTATTTAGATAGCAACGGTTCGACATTAATGTACTTACCAAGATCTTGACGTTTAGCACTTGGTACATAAGGAATTTCACCCAGCTTAGGAGCGTCGATACGCTCTTGCAACATCTCAATAATATCAGCGTAATGCTCTGTCCCTGGGTTGACTCGGTTTGCTATCCATCCGACTAAATTCAAACCGTCAGCTTTGATACTTTCAACCGTGAGCAATGCGTGACTCAAGCAACCAAGTTTAATACCTACCACCAACACGACAGGTAATTGTTCTTGCTTAACCCATGTCGAGAGGCAGTCAGTGTCTGACACTGGCACTCGCCAGCCCCCCGCACCTTCAACTAAAACAATATCCGAATTTGCTTTATGCTTGGCTAATTTTTCACTCAGAAGCGCATAGTCAATCTCGATGTTTTCGTGCTTTGCCGCAATATGTGGTGATGCAGGTAACTCAAGAGCATATGGGTTCACATCCCCATATGCCATTTCTTTAGTCGCCACTTTCATCAAATGCAATGCATCTGAATTACGAAAACCAAATTCTGTTTTATCGCTGCCTGCGGCAACCGGTTTGTAACCAATAGTCGCTAAGTCCTTGGCGGCTAATGCTTGTAATACCGCTTTTGAAGCGACTGTTTTTCCAACGTCGGTGTCCGTACCCGCAATAAAAAATGCATCAATCATCGATGTATAACCCCTAAACAAACCTGATAAGTTGCAGGTAGAAGACCTTGATGGTTTTGAAATGCTTGGTATGCCTGTTCCACTTGGAGCAAAATGTATCGACTCTTTAGGCCTGGTGAGCGTCCACTTACGTGATTCGCACCAATACCTTTGAGATCTTTCATTAAAGAAAATGCTTTGTCATACCAAACTGTGATCAAGGGTAAGTCTAATTGATACTGATGACAGTGAGATTGCGCTAACGCAATTTTTACCTGATTGAAGGTAATGAAATCATTGACGTGTTGATATGTATCAATTTTCATCCACGCTTGTTTAAGCTCAAACAGTGAGCCATCAAGCAACGTAGAAAAATACGCCACGCCTGACGTCTTAAGCACACGGCGTATTTCATCTAACGGCTTTGATAAGTCATCACACCACTGCAAGGCTAAACTTGAGAAAACATAATCAATACTATGGGCTTTAAACGGCAAGCATTCAGCGTCAGCTTGAAAATATACCACCCCGTCATCACCACATCGTTTTTTGGCTTGAACCAACATCTCTACCGAAAGATCAACGCAAAGAAGGTTTGCCCCTCTTTGGCGTAATAGCTCAGAAAAATAGCCGGTACCACAGCCCAAGTCTAAGACCGTTTTGCCTGTTAAGTCTTGAGGCATTTTATCCAATAAGCGCTGCCCAACATCACGTTGAAACGCGGCATGCACATCGTAGCGTTTAGCGGCTTTACCAAACGCCTGAGCGACTGCCATTTTGTCTGTTGTCTGATTAGTTTCTGGTTTTGAGCCGGCTTCCAATTGTAGATAGCTTTCCAGTTGTACATCGTTTGCTAGGTAATTGACTTGTGACATTACCGATGTTCCTCTAACGAGCGCTGAAGCTGAGTCGTTAATTGTTCAACCTGTTGTATTGAGTGGTTAGCGGTTAATGTAATCCGTAGCCTTGCACTTCCTTGCGGCACTGTCGGTGGGCGAATGGCAGTTAACCAACACCCTGCATGGCGCAATTGTTCTGCGACATTAATCGCCTTAAGCGCATCGCCAATCACAAACGGCTTAATCGGTGTCGGTGTATCAACATAACCACTAAAACTCTTCATACGGTTCGCATAATGCGCTTGCAGCTCTGATAATTTTTCTCGGCGCCACTGCTGTTGCCTAACCATCGAAATAGCATAGGAAAGAGCATAAGCTTGTGCAGGTGGCATCGCGGTAGAATAAACATGATGACGAGCAAACTGGGTAAGAAAATCTCCCACCGCATGGCTACACAAAACAGCCGCCCCCGACAAACCAAATGCTTTACCAAAAGTGATCACTAATAACTGTGGCTTAATGCCAGCCGCATTACAACTGCCCGACCCGCCATCACCAAGTACCCCTATTCCATGTGCATCATCGACTGCCAACCAAGCTTTGCCTTGCAAAGCTCTATCGATGTCACCAAGCGGTGCGCAATCACCATCCATACTAAACACCCCCTCAGTAACAACTAAAGTGTTGCTATCGTTATCAAGTAATTGGCATAGATGATTAGCATCATTGTGTTTGAAGCGCTTCATCGTGGCATCACAAAGCATACCCGCTTCCATTAAGGACGCATGGTTAAGCTTATCTTGCAACAGCAAATCGCCTTTTTCGAGTAAGCTGAATAACATGGCTTGGTTGGCACTAAAACCAGAACCAAATAAAATGGCGCGTTCATAACCAAGCCATTCACACAGTTTGGCTTCAAGATTTTGATGGGCAGGGCTAAACCCCGTCACCAGCGGAGAAGCTGCACTTCCGCAGCCATATAAAGTCAGCCCATGCTGCCAGGCTTGAATCAGCTCAGCATCGCTCGCAAGACCAAGATAATCATTACTGGAAAAATTGAGAAAATTCACTCCATCCTTGATTAATTGCGCTTGGTTACCCGCCTCAACAATAACGAGACTTCGAGAAAGTCCCATTTCACGACGCTGACTAAGAGCGGCTGAAACGCGAGAGTTAAACGCTAGCATCGTAAAAAAGGTCATCTTTGCTTGGACGAGAAGCAACACGCTCTACCACGCGATCAAGTAATTCACTTGCTTCGATTTCATCCGGTTTTTGACTGACTTGTTGGCTATTGATACCGAGCTTTTTGAACAACTGCATATCACTGTCTTCATCCGGATTTGGCGTAGTTAGCAGCTTACAACCATAGAAAATAGAGTTAGCGCCGGCCATAAAACACAGAGCTTGCATCTGTTCATTCATATTTTCTCGACCAGCAGAAAGGCGCACTGCCGATTGAGGCATCATAATGCGAGCCACAGCGATCAAACGGATAAAATCAAACGCTTCCACATCTTCGGCTTGTTCAAGCGGTGTGCCTTTAACTTTCACCAACATATTGATCGGCACACTTTCAGGTTGAGTCGGTAAGTTCGCTAATTCCACCAATAATCCAGCGCGATCATTAGCACTTTCACCCATGCCAATAATGCCGCCAGAGCAAATTTTCATGCCTGCGTCACGAACGTGTGACAAGGTATCTAAACGATCTTGGTAGGTACGCGTGGTAATAATGTTGCCGTAATATTCTGGCGAGGTATCAAGATTGTGGTTGTAGTAGTCAAGCCCTGCACTTGCCAATTCTTGTGCTTGATCTGGCGTTAACATTCCCAAAGTCATACACGTCTCTAAACCCATCTCTTTTACGCCACCAATCATCTCTTTTAGCAAAGGCATATCACGTGCTTTCGGGTTTTTCCACGCCGCTCCCATGCAAAAACGGGTAGAGCCAGAATTCTTTGCTTTTTGTGCGGCATCTAACACGCGATCAACTTCCATCAAACGTTCTTTGTCGACATCCGTACGGTAGTGGGCACTTTGCGGACAATACTTGCAGTCTTCAGGGCATGCGCCAGTTTTAATCGAAAGCAGCGTACTGACTTGAACATAATTATGTGGGTGGTATTGACGATGAACGAGCTGCGCTTCAAACAGCAAATCCATAAAAGGTTTTTTGAGCAGTTCGTTGACTTCAGCAACTGTCCAGTTATGACGAGCTTCCACGTGTATTCCTTAATCAGTTTTATTATTTTGATGCTTGGCTAGTTTAGCTACAAGCGATAGACTGTCAACAATAAGAAAATACGATGATTTACATCTGGTTATTTTATAATCATCAATATCATATGGATTTGCAATGGATTTAGCCTTCGACCGCCAGCATATCTGGCATCCGTACACTTCGACCCTAACACCTCTGACCTGCTACCCGGTGACCCATGCCCAAGGTGTAAACCTCTATTTGGAAGATGGCAGATGCTTAATTGATGGCATGTCGTCTTGGTGGTCAACGATTCATGGTTACAACCACCCATACCTTAATCAAGCTGCACATCAACAAATTGATAAGATGTCGCATGTGATGTTTGGCGGTATTACTCATCAACCCGCCATTGATGTGTGTAAAAAATTGCTCGCATTGGCACCCAGTAACCTAACGCAAGTTTTTTTGGCTGATTCTGGTTCTGTGGCGGTAGAAGTGAGTTTAAAAATGGCACTACAATATTGGCATGCTAAGGGAGAGCAGCGACCAAAATTTCTCACACTACGTCATGGCTATCACGGTGACACTTTTGCGGCAATGTCAGTCACCGACCCTGATAATTCAATGCATAGCCTTTATAAAGGATTTTTGCCAGAACATATTTTCGCTCAATCACCCACTTCTGGTTATTGGCAAGAGTGGGATGAGAATGACATTGCCGACTTTAAACATAAGCTTTTGGATAATCATCAGCAAATTGCAGCTGTGATCCTAGAACCAATAGTCCAAGGCGCCGGAGGAATGCGAATTTATCATCCTGAATTTCTACGCCAAGTTCGCCAATTGTGCGATGAAACGGGCGTGCTTTTAATTCTCGATGAAATTGCTACTGGTTTTGGCCGTACGGGGAAATTGTTTGCTTGTGAACACGCCGCCATTAAGCCCGATATCTTATGTGTCGGTAAAGCCTTAACGGGTGGATATATGACGCTTTCCGCAACGCTGACCACACAAGTAGTTGCAGACACGGTATGCGGCGGTGAGGCAGGCTGCTTTATGCATGGCCCTACTTTTATGGGCAACCCACTTGCTTGTGCTGTCGCAACCGCCAGTTTAGAGCTGATTGAACGAGGAGATTGGCAACAGCAAACCCGACGCATTGAAGCGCAATTTGCTAATTTGCTACCAAAGCTGAACGACTTTGACTTAGTAAAAGAAACACGCTGGCTGGGCGCTATTGGTGTGGTTGAAACTCACCACCCTGTCAATATGGAAGTGATTCAAAAACTGTTTGTTGAACACGGGGTCTGGATTCGACCCTTTGGTCGCTTAATTTACATGATGCCGCCGTTTATATCTCAGCCTGATGAAATTGAAAAATTAGTTAAAGCTGTTGAAGCCGCGCTAAAAAATTGGCAATGCTTTCAATTTGATAACCTTTAAACGTTACGATTATGCATAAAAAAACCGACTCGAAAGTCGGTTTTTGCATTGAATCAACAGCATCATTAGCCGATGTGTGTTGCGCCACCCATGTAAGATTGCAGTGCAGTAGGGATAGCAATACGACCATCCGCTTGTTGGTTGTTTTCCAAGATAGCAACCATAGTACGACCAACCGCAAGACCAGAACCGTTAAGGGTGTGCACCAACTCAGGTTTGCTCGCGCCTTTACGACGAAAACGAGCTTGCATACGACGTGCTTGGAAATCCCACATATTTGAACAAGATGATATCTCACGGTAAGTCCCCTGTGCTGGAACCCACACTTCCAAGTCATAGGTTTTGCGTGCACCAAAGCCCATATCGCCAGTACAAAGTACGACTTTACGGTATGGAAGCTCAAGCAATTGCAGTACTTTTTCAGCGTGACCGGTTAACTCTTCTAGTGCAGCCATTGAATCTTCTGGGCGCGTGATTTGTACCAACTCAACTTTATCAAATTGGTGCATACGAATAAGACCACGAGTATCACGACCATAAGAACCCGCTTCAGAACGGAAACATGGTGTGTGCGCCGTCATTTTAAGTGGCAGATCCGCTTCATCTGAAATGGTGTCACGCACCAAGTTCGTTACCGGTACTTCGGCTGTTGGGATAAGAGACAGTTTACGTGGCTCTTCATCATTCACTTTTTCAGTTAATGGCTCAGTGTGGAATAAGTCTTGACCAAATTTAGGTAGCTGACCAGTACCGAATAGGCTGTCTGAGTTCACAAGGTAAGGCACATACATTTCTGTGTAGCCATGTTCTTGAGTGTGAAGATCCAACATAAATTGTGCAATAGCGCGGTGTAGACGAGCAAATTGCCCCTTCATCACGATAAAACGTGCACCAGTGATTTTAGTAGCACTTGCGAAATCTAGGCCATCAGCCATCTCGCCTAAATCAACGTGATCTTTCAGTTCGAAATCGTAACTTTTTGGCTCACCCCAACGAGAAATTTCTACGTTGTCATTTTCGTCTTTACCATCTGGTACAGAGTCATCTGGCAGGTTTGGTACCGACAAAGTCACCATATCTAATTTTGCTTGGACATCAGCCAACTCAATTTTTTTCGCGTCAAGATCACTCCCTAGAGAACCAATTTGTTTTTTGATCTCTTCTGCGCCAGCTTTATCACCAGCCGCCATTTTTTGGCCAATTTCTTTGGAGATGGAGTTGCGCGTGGATTGTAAATTTTCAACTTCTACTTGAATGGATTTACGTTGTTCTTCAAGTTGACGAATTGTCTCAACGTCGAGTTTGAAACCGCGACGCGCTAATTTTGCAGCTGTTTCATCCAGCTCAGTGCGAAGTAATTTAGAATCCAGCATTGCTAATCCTATGCTTTTAGTTATGAAAAAACGCGCCTGCATCCCTTTTTAGTAAGAGCAGCACGTATAGAAAATTGAACCAGACAAAGATAACGAAAAGACACTATTTTTCATAGCGCTTTTGTGGGCTTTTTGCGTCTAAACTAGCCAAGTAATCTAACTTTTCGCCAATTTTGGTTTCTAAACCTCGATTTGTTGGCAAATAGTAGCGAGTTTCGATCATCTCAGGAGGCAGATAACGCTCCCCCGCCGCATAAGCACCGAGTTCATCATGGGCATAACGATATTCAGCACCATAACCAAGATCTTTCATCAAACTGGTCGGGGCATTACGCAAATGAGGCGGCACCTCGTATTCTGGTAAATTATGAGCGTCAGCTAAAGCTTGCTTCCACGCGGTATAAACTGCATTACTTTTTGGTGCGCAAGCTAGATAGACTATTGCTTGTGCAATAGCGCGCTCACCTTCAGCAGGACCAACACGGGTAAAGCAATCCCAAGCCGCTAATGCCACTTGCATCGCGCGCGGGTCAGCATTACCAACATCTTCTGAAGCGATAGCTAGCAAACGGCGAGCAATGTAAAGCGGGTCACACCCGGCGGCAATCATTCTCGCGGACCAATACAGCGCTGCGTCAGGGTTTGAACCACGAATCGATTTATGCACGGCAGAAATCAAGTCGTACCAAATGTCCCCTTTATTATCAAAGCGAGAAACTTTTTCACCAGCTACTTCCGCTAGTAGCTTTAACGTAATTAACTTTTCTCCTTGCGCATTTTCATCCGCCATATCGAACAAAATTTCAAGGTAATTCAGTGACATACGCGCATCACCATTGACTAATTCAGCCAAGCGTTCGAGCACGTTATCCATAAACTGCGCGGCAATCTTGCCCAAACCTCGATCTTGATCTGCAATGGCTTGATTGAGTGCGAGTAAGATTTCATCTTTATTAAGCGAAGTAAGCTTATAGACACGAGCACGAGAAAGCAGTGCATTATTGAGTTCAAATGAAGGGTTTTCGGTCGTGGCACCGATAAAAGTAACCGTGCCATCCTCTATATGCGGTAAAAAAGCATCTTGCTGAGATTTATTAAAACGGTGCACTTCGTCCACAAATAAAATTGTGCGACGCCCAGCCATTTTGTTTTCACGTGCTTTCTCTATCGCGGCACGAATTTCTTTGACACCGGATGTGACCGCAGAAACCCGCTCAACCTCAGCATTGGCATAATTCGCCGCAACTTCAGCTAGTGTAGTTTTTCCTGTGCCAGGAGGCCCCCACAGAATCATCGAGTGAATATGGCCCGCTTCTAATGCTCGGCGTAATGGTTTCCCCACTCCGAGAATGTGTTGCTGACCAATATATTGTTCGACAGTTTGTGGGCGCATTCGCGCTGCCAGTGGACGAAAATCTTCATCCCCTGAGAAATCTAAGCTGTAGTTACTCACTCTAACCCTTCTTGATCAATTAATTACGCTGGTCGTCGACCTCAACCCCTTGTGGGATCTTAAAAGTGAATGAAGTTGCATTGGGTTTATCTAATTTAACATTGCTAAACGTAAACATACTTTTTTGGCCATCTTGCTCAATGACGTTAAACCCTTTGACGATACCTTTACTGCCAATATCAATTTGAAATTGGCCTTGATTGGAATCGGCAGCTGTCGGCGTTAATGTGAAACGATCATCCGCTTGGTCAACCTGGTAGTTATCCCAATCGCTCGCGCGGTTACGTGTGAGTAATACAAAAGGAGTTTGTTCGGTAGCTTGATCTTGATTGTAAATGCTGACCTGTTCAATAAACGGACTATAATACCAAAGGCTTTTGCCATCTGACACCAAAAGGTTTTCATCAGGCGCGGTGGTTTCCCAACGGAAAAGGCTTGGACGAGCAATATCAACTTTACCCTGGCCTTCCATTACAATATCACCATCAGGGCTAACAACTTGTTGTGTAAAAGTCGCACTAAATCCTTCGTTGAGTGCAAGGCGATGGCTAAGCTCATCTTTTGGGGCAGCCAAAACAGATACAGAAAAGCCGCATAGCAATAAAGCCAATACTTTATTCATGGATATCACTCCGATTAGACAATAATTACGTTCTTTATAGGTGTTTATTCACCTTGATTTGTCAGCGTTTTGTGGATATTTTAACGCTGCATTGACCGCTATTTTCCACAGCATTGCTTAAATTTTTTGCCGCTATCACATGGACAAGTATCATTGCGGCCCACATTTTTGAATGGGTTAACACTTTGTGTTTTGGCACCGAGCATTAATTCATCAGCCATCAAAGCCACTTCAGTGATCATCACATCTAGTTGCTCGGCAAAATCACTTAAACTGGGTGGTATCTCAAATCCAGATTCTTTCATCTGTTGTTGGGTTTGCTCTTCATCAATAGCAAGCATAAAAGTGGTAAGCAACGCTTGAAGCATGCGTAAACTGCCATCCCCAATTTGGTGTTCGACCCAATGATCTTCAACTACAGGCCAAACATTCATGAAGCCTTGCGCGTAATCTGCCCATTGCTCACGAGTATCTAACAAAGCAAGGGCAGAATATTCACTGCGCTTGAGTAAATGATATTGCTGATTTATCTGCTCAACAACCAAAGGCTCAATAGTATTGACCTTTTCACCAACCAAAGGTTCTAACCATGCACTCGGTTCAAGCGGTTGAGTAGCGAAGTTGGAAGCAAGTATCGCACCTTCTAGAAACAGGGGGGAATGTTGGCATTCAGCCTCAGAAATATTAATAAGATGGTAGGTCATTGAATTCAGTCTTTACGTGCATTTGGCCGCTAATTATATACTAACTCTTGCGGTTAGTGACTTTTGATTCCTCAACCACTACAATCTCGCCTCAAATTTCTAAGGCGATATGATAATGCGAGTAATTTTGGGCCCAATGGAGGGTGTGTTAGATCATTTAATGCGTGAGCTACTCACTCAAATCAATGATTACGATCTGTGTGTTACCGAATTCGTGCGTGTTATCGACCAACTGCTGCCTGATCATGTTTTTTATCGCCTTTGTCCTGAGTTAGAAAATGATTCTTGTACCCAGTCCGGTGTACCTGTTCATGTGCAATTACTCGGTCAAGAAGCAAATTGGATGGCAGAAAATGCCGTCCGAGCCGCAAGCTTAGGCGCTCGAGGAATTGACCTCAACTTTGGCTGCCCAGCAAGGCTTGTAAACCGCAGTAAAGGCGGCGCAGCATTATTACAACACCCCGAGTTAATCTACCAAGTGGTCAAGGCGTGTCGAGATGCCGTGCCCGACCATATTCCTGTTTCAGCTAAAATTCGTCTGGGGTGGGAAGACCCTAATGATTGCTTTGAAATTGTAGATGCGATTGAACAAGCCGGTGCTAATGAGTTAACGGTGCACGCCAGAACTAAAGCCGGTGGCTACAAAGCCAGTGAAATCAAGTGGGATTACATTAATCAAATTCGTCAAAAAACGTCGATTCCTTTAATCGCCAATGGTGAAATATGGAATTACGCAGACGGACAAGCTTGTATTGAAACTACGGGCGTTGATTCATTGATGGTATGTCGCGGTGCATTTAATGTCCCCAATTTAGGCAATGTGGTCAAACATAACCATAAAGTGATGCCTTGGTATGATGTCGTTGATCTGATGCTGCGCTATTCTCAGTATGAAATAAAAGGTGACAAAGGGCTTTATTACCCGAATCGCGTCAAACAATGGTTCGCTTACCTGCGTCAACAATATCCTCAAGCTAACGAGCTATTCAGAGAAATACGTACTTTCAATACCGCAGCTCCTATCGTTGAACACATAGAACGATACCGCGCTAGCTTACATGCCTAAGCTTTGAGCTCAAGGCTAAAATACGAGTTTATTCTTGCCTGTTTTTTTAGCTTGATACAGTTTCTCATCGGCGGCTTTAAACCAAGTTTCGAAGTCGCCAGAGCTTTTTTTAACCACTTCTACGCCACCTGAAATAGTAAATCCAGAGTCAATAACTCGACTTGAATCAGTCACTATTGCATCTTTTACCCGTTGCATGATCTGTTTCATTCTTTCCACATTATGCCCCGTCAGGTACACCACAAACTCTTCGCCACCAAACCTTGCAACTGCATCACTATCACGTGTATTCGTTTCTAGTTGATCAGCAACGTAACAAATTACGTTATCCCCCACGTCATGCCCATAAGTATCATTAATTACTTTAAAGTCATCTATATCCAACACCGCAATTACGGCATATTCACCGTACTTTATTTTACTCAAGAAAGTCTCTAAACCTCGGCGATTAAGTAGACCTGTCATTGGGTCTCGAGCCGCTAAGTCTTTTAAATGGGCTTGTTCAACACGCGAATTAAAATAAAACAATGTGACAACAGAAAATAGATAAACAATGAATACGACGGTTAAGTTGAATTTTTTCACCTCGAGGAAATTTTTAAATTCATCATGCCAATTTAATTCATAGTAAAGTAAGTGATGGAAGTCGAGCCCATCAATATTAAGCAATTTTTCCCGGTAAGCATTATCGGGAACAGGGGTGGTTTTATTGTCAATCAAATGTATTAAATTGGTCAGTTTACTCTGCTTATTGAGCAGTTTATCGACCTCGATATTTAAAGCGATAGCTCCTTGGAATTTGTCTTTGTACATTACCGGTAATGTCATGGATAAAACCGGTTCGCTTAAGGAGAACTCCCCCAAAATTGCGGGGCCTGACATTGTAACTTGGTTATGATTTGCGACTGTTTTTTGCCAATAAGGACGTGATTTTACAATAGCAAGTGTATCTTTATTAATATTTTTGGAAACCGTATCTGGCGATGACATCACATAACCAAAATTATCGACATAATGAATACCGTAAATAAAATCATCTAAATCATGTAAAAATGACAATATTGGTGCTAGTGCAATTTTTCTTGCTGCGCGTTTAAATAATGCACTACTCTCATCACACAGCGACTCCTTTCCCACCAACATATAACTGATCTCAACAGTTGGAATGTCATGACTTTTATTATCAGCTAAAATTGATGATTCAAAAGGCCACATGCGACATACCCCCTCCGATACCTCTTGGTTAAGATCAACTAACTCCACATCCCTATTTTTGAAATAACTGGTAAAGCTATAATCTAGCGAGGTTATAACTTTTGCTGAGCGTGTAAGCGATGCATCAATATACGCGTACTGGTTATCAATATCCTCATTTACGATATTCATATAATTGTGTACAACAAGCATCACCATAACCAGAGCAAAAACAATAGGCCCCAAAATAATCGATTTTAGACTTACGTTGTTGTTCATTCAGCATCCTAGTCCAGATAGAGATATTAAAGCCCATCAAAAGTTTAATACAATTGATGGGCTTTCGAGATAAATTCGGTAAAACAACACCAAACTAATCAGCAGACGTTCCTTAACAGCGTATATTATAAAATCATAGCGTTATATACCCAAACCACTTGAAGTTGCAGGTAGGCGGCCAGTGAGTTCATCCCCATAAGTATAGATAAACTATATGATTGGGGTAAGCGAACGTAGTCAACACCGCAGCAACTTCAAGTCGTAAGGGTATACAACGCCTAGACTAATTGAGTAATAGGCTATCATCAGCCAATTCCTCACCACGGACCTTGGAAAACATTTCTAGTAGATCAGGCACTTTCATATTGGCACGCTGCTCACCAGATACATCAAGAACAATTTCACCTTGGTGAAGCATGACAGTCCGATCACCACATGCTAGGGCATCTTTCATTGAGTGCGTTACCATCATTACCGTCAAATTGAATTCTTTGACGATAGTTTTGGTTAAATCGATAATGAAAGCCGCCATACGGGGATCAAGAGCTGCAGTGTGCTCATCAAGCAGTAGAAGTTTGCTATCTGACAAAGTCGCCATCACTAAACTCACGGCTTGACGCTGTCCACCAGACAGCAAACCGATATTATCACCGAGGCGATCTTCTAAACCTAACCCTAGAATCGAAATACGCTCTTGGAATAGCTTTCGGCGAGACGCAGAAAGTGATAACCCCCACCCTCTTCGCTTACCACGCATAAACGCTAGCGCCATATTTTCTTCAATCGTTAAATCGCCACATGTACCTGCTAATGGGTCTTGAAAAACGCGCGCACAGACTTTGGCTCGCTGATCAACAGTCTGACGAGTGACATCAATCTCATCAACCAATACTTTTCCACCCACCATCGGTGTCTCACCAGTTACGGCCCCTAATAAGGTCGATTTACCAGCTCCATTTGACCCAATCACAGTCAAAAATTGATGTTCTGGCACTTCCAAATTGATTCTTCTTAACGCTCGATTTTCTAAAATAGTGCCAGGATTAAAAGTAACTTGAATATCTTCTAAACGGATCATAATGTTTCTCCTGACGCTTTATCCTGCTTAGCAACAACGGACTTCTGAGCAGGATTACTCCCCTTTTTTGCCTTGAAATTCCTTTTAAGTTTTGGAGCAATGAGTGCAATCGCGACCAGTACAGCCGTTACTAAGTTGAGATCCGACGCTTGCAAGCCAAACATTCGAGAACTCAGCGCAAAAGCTACCGCTAAGCGATAAAGCACAGACCCAACAATAACCGCTACCACGGCTACCCATATTTTGCGTCCTGGAATTAATGTCTGGCCTAAAATCACAGCGGCAAGGCCAACAACGATAGTTCCTACACCAGAAGTTACATCGGCAAAACTGTTCGTTTGCGCAAACAAGGCACCAGCAAAACCGACAAAGCCATTAGATAAGGCCAGCCCAAAATAGGTATAAAATGCGGTGCTACCACCCTGTGCTGAAACCATACGCGCGTTAACACCAGTGGCACGCAAACCAAGGCCAAAATCACTATTAAGCAAACGTACTACTGCCCATGCAGAGATAAGCACCAGCACACCGACCACAATTGGGCGGATGTAAACAGGGTCACCTAAAGCTTCAAATGGGGTCAGGATCGTGTCTTCACCCAACAATGCAATGTTAGGACGCCCCATGATACGGATATTAATAGAGAAGGCGGCAATCATTGTTAAGATTGAGGCGAGCAAGTGTAAGATGCCGCAACGGACAGCTAGAAAGGCAGTAACCCAACCAGTGAAGGCCCCCGCTAAGATAGCCATACCAGTCGCCACCCAAGGGTTTATACCAGCAACAATAGCTGTAGCAGCTACAGCTGCTCCCATAGGGAAGCTACCATCAACACTCAGATCGGGAAAATCAAGGACACGGAAAGTCAGGTAAACACCCAGTGCCACCAGCCCGTAAAGCAACCCTATTTCTAGAGCGCCAAAAAAAGCAAAAGCAGACATAACAACTCCTTTCTCTGCTTAAACAGAGTTGGGGTACTGACCCCAACTCTGAATTTTCTTTATTTTACGCTCGTCGCACGATCTAGAACAGATTGAGGAATGGCCAAACCGAGTTTGTCTGCAGCGGTTTTATTGACAAAAAGGTCTGATCCTTTCGCCACTTTAACATCCAGTTTCCCAGGATCTTGCCCTTCTAAAATAGCGGCAACATAATCGGCCGTTTGAACACCGATTTGATAATAATCAAAACCAAGGCTTGCTATTGCGCCACGTTCAACATACGAAGTCGCCGCACCAAATACTGGCGTCTTAGCTTGGTTGGCTGACACAATCATGCCTTCAATAGCACTAGCAACCGTGTTATCAATCAAGGCATAAATAATGTCAGATTTGGCCGCGATAGCTTGAGTGGCGGTTTGAACATCCGCGCTTTTTAACGCCGTCGCTTCTACTAAGTCGATACCATGCTTTTTGGTGCTTGATTTTAATAGTTCCATCAAACTAACGGCATTAGCTTCACCAGGGTTGAAAACCACACCGATCGTTTTCACATTCGGCATAATTTCTTTAATCAATTCAACATGCTGTTCTACCGGTGATAAGTCAGAAAGACCGGTCACATTTTTACCTGGCTGCTCTAGCTTCTTAACAAGTTTTGCCCCTACTGGGTCAGTAACTGCGGTAAACACAATAGGAATATTCTTAGTCGCAGACACTAGCGCTTGCGCTGTTGGTGTTGCAATACCAACTAATACATCTGGATTTTCACCGACAAATTGACGAGCGATCTGTACAGCAATGGCAGGGTTACCTTGAGCAGTTTTAAAATCAAACTCTAAGTTTTTGCCCTCTTCATAGCCCTTTGCTTTGAGGCCATCAAGAAGACCTTGACGAGTGGCGTCTAAGGCCGGGTGTTCAACAATTTGCGATACTGCAACTTTGGCAGTTTTTGCCATGATACTCGTTGAAGATAGTAATGCGGCTCCAGCGAGAACGGCGGTAACAATGACTTTGCCTGCTTTCATCTTAACTCCTTGATTTAAGCACTTGGTATTGGATGTTGTGTTTTATATTTTTATAAGTGTGCACTTAACGCGCAACTAACAACATTATTACCAGTAACTTAGAATAAAGGGAAGTGAGATTTAACAGTAAAATAACAAAAAGAGAGGTGAGAATATGGTCTTACGGTATTAAAGAGGAAATCCAAGAGGACTCCACTTGGAAGTCCTACAGCGGTTAATTTAAAGTACAACTAATTGGCTAGCACTATTTAAAACCAACGCTCTAATGCTGCTTTGTCTAAATGACGAAACGCACGATTGAGAATCACGGCTAACTCTTTGTAGCGCGGCTTTGCTTTCATCGGATCTAAGGCAAATCCATTTTCAACAATTTTTTGGTGCAGTTCACGATACCACCCCGCCAATGATGGAGGAAGTTGTGTGTTGGCACGATTACCTAACCACCACATACCTTGTAGCGGTAGACTGATCGCAAAAAGTGCAATCACGATGGCCTGTGGCATCGCTTGTGCATTATGAAAAACCATTTGAGTCAGCACGCTGATCGCTGCAATAGCCGGCATAACTTTAACGCCGAATCGCGTTGCTTTAATAATACGCTGCTCTGGGAAAATAAATCCCAACTCTTTACGGATAGGCCAAGTATCCATGTACTTCTGGCCATCTTTCAAGCTGTGAACGATTCCAACTTTATTATTCATAGCGCTCTCTCACTCTAGATGCCGCTCATTTAACTAAAAAATAGTTTAATGATTCAACTAATCGCGTAAAAACTTGATGAAAGTTAATATTCTTTCAAAATTTTTTTGTTATATTGGCCCAATATCGCTATCCTTTGCAGACCCTCAATCTCATTGTTGCTGTTATTTAGCATTTAGGCAACTCCGAGATGAATTCTGCAAGGAATGCACCGACTGATTTTACTCAAAAAGTCACGTCTCATTATACGGAAATTCAAGTTTTATTGACCAAGATTAGTAGCACTCCGGAAAGGTTGGACTATTCTTGAGAATGATTTTTATCTTAACCGATTATTACAGGTAGTCACACATGTCTAAGCTAGTTTTAGTTTTAAACTGCGGTAGTTCTTCTCTTAAATTCGCTGTTGTTGATGCAGAATCAGGTGCAGAGCACCTATCAGGCCTTGCTGAATGTCTTCACCTTCCTGAAGCACGCATCAAGTGGAAACTTGATGGTAAACATGAAGCTCAATTGGGCGAAGGTGCAGCACACGAAGAAGCACTAGCGTTCATGGTTGAAACTATTCTTGCTTCTAAGCCTGAACTTGCAACCAATATTGCAGCCGTTGGTCACCGTGTTGTTCACGGTGGTGAACAATTTACTGCTTCAGCACTTATCTCTGATGAAGTACTACAAGGTATTGAAGATGCAGCAAACTTCGCACCACTTCATAACCCAGCCCACATCATCGGCATTAAAGCGGCTCAAAAATCATTTCCAAATCTAAAAAATGTTGCCGTTTTTGACACAGCATTCCACACAACAATGCCTGAAGAAGCATACCTGTACGCGTTACCGTACAATCTATACAAAGATCACGGTATTCGTCGCTATGGCGCACACGGTACTTCTCATCTATTCATTGCTCGTGAAGCCGCTGAGCGTTTAGGTAAACCAACTAATGAAGTAAACATCATTAACTGCCACCTAGGTAACGGTGCATCTGTTTGTGCAATTAAAAATGGTCAATCAGTTGATACGTCTATGGGTCTAACTCCGCTAGAAGGTCTTGTAATGGGCACTCGTTGTGGTGATCTTGACCCTGCGGTAATGTTCCATTTACATGACAAACTAGGCATGAGTGTTGCTGAAATCAACACAATGTTCACTAAAGAGTCAGGCCTTTTAGGTCTTACTGGTGTGACTTCTGATTGCCGTTTCGTTGAAGATAATTATGGTACTAAAGAAGAAGCTACACGTGCGATGGACGTATTCTGTCACCGCCTAGCTAAGTACGTAGCTGGCTACACGGCTTCTATGGAAGGTCGTCTAGACGCTATCGTCTTCACTGGTGGTATCGGTGAAAACTCTGCACCAATTCGCGAAATGGTTCTAAACCGTTTAGCTATCTTCGGTATCGAAGTGGATGGTGAAGCTAACCTTAAAGCTCGTTTCGGCGGCGAAGGTGTTATCACAACCGAGAACAGCCGCATCCCTGCAATGGTTATCTCTACTAATGAAGAGCTAGTCATCGCTGAAGATACCGCTCGTCTAACCGGTCTTTAACTGACTTTCTGGCTAACTCCTCGAGTTAGCCAGTTTTTTACCGAGGCTCAACAAATAATTCCTACTACTGGCAATATTGAGCTTTATTCCTTTTATAATCTAATCTCGATTAGATTGATTTCAATAGTTTGAGGTACTCTACTCATGTCCCGTACTATTATGCTTATCCCTATTAGCGCTGGTGTTGGTCTTACTAGCGTAAGCATGGGTGTCCTTCGCGCAATGGAGCGTAAAGGTGTTAGCGTTTCTTTTTATAAGCCAATTGCACAACCACGTTCTGGTGGCGATCAACCTGATCTTACCTCTACCATTATCGGCCGTAACAGCGATATCAAAATTGCTGAACCAATGATGATGTCAGCCGCTGAAGCCTTAATTGGTAGCGAGAAGATGGATGTGTTGCTTGAAACGGTCGTTGAACGTTACAACCACATTAATAAAGTTTCAGAAGTAACGCTAATTGAAGGTCTAGTACCAACTCGTAAACACCCATTTGCTAACCAAGTAAACGCTGAAATTGCGAAAACTCTGGGTGCTGAAATTGTGTTTGTGGCCACCCCAGGTACGAATAATCCAACACAGTTGAAAGAACGCATTGAAGTGGCGTGCTCAAACTTTGGCGGAACAAAGAATAAGAACATTTCTGGTGTTATCATTAACAAGCTCAATGCACCTGTTGATGATGCAGGTCGTACTCGTCCTGATCTATCAGAAATCTTTGATGATGCAGACAGCGCCAAGCAAGCTAACCTTGAAGTGATGCAAATCTTCAACTCTAGCCCAATTCGTGTACTAGGTTGCGTGCCTTGGAGCATCGACTTAATCGCGACTCGCGCTATCGATATGGCCAAGCACCTTAATGCAGAAATCATTAATGAAGGTGAAATCAAAACACGTCGTATTAAGAGCATCACATTCTGTGCGCGCTCTCTACCGCACATGATTGAGCACTTCAAACCAGGCTCTCTGCTAGTCACTTCGGCTGACCGTCCTGATGTTATCGTTGCTGCCTCTCTAGCGGCTATGAACGGCGTAGAAATCGGTGCGGTCTTGCTAACCGGTGGCTATGATATTCCAAAAGAAATCGCTGACCTGTGCAAACCTGCATTTGAAAGTGGCTTACCAATTTTCAAAGCACAAGGCAACACATGGCAAACTTCACTAAACCTACAAAGCTTTAGTCTAGAAGTTCCAGCTGATGATAAAGAGCGTATTGAGTTCATCAACGATCACGTTGCAAGCCACATTGATGGCCCTTGGATTAACTCTTTATCTGAAGGTACGCAAGGCATTCGTCGCCTAAGCCCACCTGCATTCCGTTACCAATTAACAGAATATGCTCGTCGTGCAGGCAAGCGCATTGTTCTTCCTGAAGGTGATGAACCACGTACAGTGAAAGCTGCAGCTATCTGTGCTGAGCGCGGTATTGCTACTTGTGTACTTCTTGGTAACCCAGACGAAATCCGCCGTGTTGCGGCTCAGCAAGGTGTTGAGCTAGGCGCTGGTGTTGAGATTATCGATGCCGATTCAGTACGCGAAAATTACGTAGCACGCTTAGTTGAACTTCGCGGCGCGAAAGGCATGACTGAAGTCGTTGCTCGTGAAAAACTGCAAGATTCAGTATTCCTTGGCACAATGATGCTTGAAGCGAATGAAGTTGATGGCCTAGTTTCTGGTGCAGTACATACCACTGCAAATACCATTGTACCGCCATTCCAAATCATCAAGACGGCACCGAATGCATCGATCGTATCTTCGATCTTCTTCATGCTACTGCCTGATCAAGTATTGGTTTACGGCGACTGTGCAATCAACCCAGATCCAAATGCTGAGCAATTGGCTGAAATCGCGATTCAATCTGCAGATTCAGCAGCAGCATTCGGTATCGACCCACGTGTTGCGATGATTTCATACTCAACTGGTGAGTCTGGTAAAGGCGCAGATGTTGATAAAGTACGTGAAGCTACTCGCATTGCTCAAGAGAAACGTCCTGATCTTATCATTGACGGTCCTCTACAATACGACGCCGCAATCATGGAAAACGTGGCAGCTTCTAAAGCACCAAATTCTCCAGTAGCAGGTAAAGCAACGGTATTCGTATTCCCAGACCTAAACACGGGTAATACAACCTACAAAGCAGTACAACGTTCAGCAGACCTTGTTTCTATTGGTCCAATGCTGCAAGGTATGCGCAAACCTGTCAATGATTTGTCTCGTGGCGCATTGGTGGACGATATTGTTTACACTATCGCCCTAACCGCTATCCAGGCTGGCCAAGAAACTAAATAATCTTTAGATTTTGGTTTAACCAATGATAAAAGCCTTCAAGGTTAACCTTGAGGGCTTTTTTTCAAGTTGATCACTTAATTACTGTGAGTGGTATAACATGATATTTATATCGCGATACTCTCGCGACCATGCGGACTTTCTAAATCCAATTCAGGGCCTGCGGGCACCACTTGAGTTGGGTTTATCCCGCTATGACTGAAATAATAGTGACGTTTAATATGGTAAAAATCGGTACTTTCTTTCACTCCAGAAACTTGGTACAGCTCTTTTAAGTAACCATTGAGGTACTTGTAATCAGCAATGCGCTTTTTATTGCATTTAAAGTGACCAACATAAACTGCATCGAAGCGTATCAATGTAGTGAATAAACGCCAATCCGCTTCTGTGATCTGACCTCCCACCAAATAACGATGAGTCGCTAGGTGGCTATCCACCTTATCAAGAGCAGCAAAAAGCGATTGATACGCTTCTTCATAAGCCTCTTGTGTGGTTGCAAAGCCACAACGATATACCCCATTATTGATATTCGGATAAATATAATCATTCCATTCATCGATAGCCGCACGCAAAGCGTCAGGGTAATAGTCCTGTTGATTCCCCGTCAGTTGATCAAACGCACTGTTAAACATACGAATAATTTCAGAAGATTCATTACTCACAATCGTGTTGGTTTTTTTATCCCATAAAACGGGAACGGTTACCCTACCTGTATAATCCGCTTTTGCTTGGGTATAAATTTGGTGTAAACGAGTATGGCCATATAACGGCTCTGGAATGCCAAAACACCAGCCCTCACTAAGCATGTCTGGGCATACAATGGTGACATCGATATGTTGTGTTAATCCTTTTAGCTTACGAAGAATCAGCGTGCGGTGTGCCCATGGACAGGCAAGAGAAACATAGAGATGATAGCGACCTGATTCTGGTTGATATAGCGCATCCGGTTTATTTTCTATCCAGCTACGAAAACCTGCATCTTCACGGATAAATTTACCGTTGCTCGCCTTGGTATCGTACCAAACATCATGCCACACACCTTGCACTAACTTTCCCATGACTCACCCTCTTAATATCGCTGCTTTATCATCCCATTATAGAGACCACAGTACAGGGTAAAACCCGACTCTATTGAGCTTGTCATTCAAAAAATTCGAACAGATCTTTGGTCGACTAGAATAAAAAAAGCGCGACCCAAACAAGGAGCCGCGCTTATGCCCGTCACAGGCTGAATTTACATGTCAACATGCAAGCATGAAACAGCATGGACATCACTGCCTTTAATCTGAGGCTTTTGTTGCGCACAAAGGTCCGTTGCTTGAGGACAGCGAGTTCTGAATACACAACCAGATGGTGGGTTAATTGGCGACGGTAAATCGCCTTCCAACATTTGGATTTTCTTCGAACGCTCTAGTTTTGGATCAGGAATCGGTACCGCCGACATCAACGCCTTGGTGTAAGGGTGTGATGGGTTAGCAAACAACGCCTCTGAAGTACCAAGTTCAACTGCATTACCTAAGTACATCACCAATACACGGTCTGAAATATGTTTCACTACCGATAAATCATGAGCGATGAAAACTAAACTCAGGCCGAGCTCTTTTTGTAGCTCTTTAAGCAAGTTAACCACCTGCGCCTGAATCGATACATCAAGCGCCGAGACTGGTTCATCACAAATGATCATTTTCGGGTTCAGGATAAGTGCACGCGCGATACCAATACGCTGGCATTGACCACCTGAAAATTCATGCGGATAACGGTTAATCACATTAGGTAACAGACCAACTTTAGCCATCATCTCTTTAACGCGATCTTTCACCTCTTGCTTAGAAAGCTCTGGGTAAAACGTTTGTAGCGGTTCAGCGATAATATCACCAACCGTCATTCGCGGGTTTAATGAGGCAAGTGGATCTTGGAAAATCATCTGAATTTGCTTACGTGTTTGACGACGTTCAACTTCTTTCATTTTAGTCAGGTCATCACCCAACCAAACGACTTCGCCTTCTGTCGCTTCAACTAAACCGATAATGGCACGAGCAAACGTGGATTTACCACAGCCTGACTCACCAACTACGCCTAATGTTTCGCCTTCGTATAGTCGGACATTAACACCATCCACCGCTTTTAAGTTTGACGGTTTAGACCAAGGCCAAGCCGATTTTGAGGCAATATTAAAGTGAACTTTGAGATTCTTTACATCGAGTAATAATGGTTTTTGTACGCTCATTTTGTCCAAGCCTCCCAATCAGAAAAACAAGCACGTTGACGGCCATCTGCAAATGGCAGCAACACGGGTGCTTCACGCTTACAACGGTCCGTTACACGGTGGCAACGTTCTTGGTAAGGGCAACCTGGTGGTAAGCGCAGTAGGTTTGGTGGGTTACCTGGAATAGTTGGTAAGATTTCACCTTCCGTATCCAAACGAGGAATGGCTTTTAATAGGCCTTCAGCGTAAGGGTGGCTTGGGTTATAGAATATTTCATCAACAGAACCGTACTCCATCGTACGTCCTGCATACATCACCAACACTTTGTCACAAGAGCCAGCAACAACGCCTAAATCATGAGTGATCATAATAATGGCAGTATTGAATTCACTCTTAAGTTCGTTCAACAGATCCATGATCTGTGCTTGAACTGTTACATCCAATGCTGTTGTAGGCTCATCAGCAATCAGCAGTTTTGGACGACATAACAACGCCATCGCAATCATCACACGTTGGCGCATACCACCTGAAAATTCATGTGGATACATAGTAATACGCTTGCGAGCTTCAGGGATCTTCACTGCTTCTAGCATGCGAACCGATTCTTCAAACGCTTCAGCTTTACCCATACCTTTATGCAGCATGAGTACTTCCATCAATTGGTCACTCACCTTCATATAAGGGTTCAGTGACGTCATTGGGTCTTGGAAAATCATCGCAATTTGCTGAGCACGAACTTTGTTCAGTGCTTTTTCTGGCAAATTAAGAATCTCATTTCCTTCAAATTTTGCACTACCGCTAATAATACCGTTCTTCGCCAGCAGTCCCATAATAGCAAATACCGTTTGCGATTTACCGGAACCTGACTCACCTACGATACCTAAGGTTTCACCTTGATTCAGCGAGAAGTTTAAGTCGTTTACTGCGGTAACAATACCATCTTGAGTGGTAAATTCGACACGCAGATCTTTGACATCTAATAAGCTCATATTGCTTTCCTTAATACTTTTAATTATCTGTCTTTAGGATCCAGCGCATCGCGCAGACCATCACCAACATAGTTAAAGCAGAACAGGGTGACCACCATGAATGCTGCTGGAAACGACAGTTGCCAAATTGCAACCTCCATCGTATTTGCGCCTTCTTGTAGCAACGCCCCCCAGCTAGTCATTGGCTCTTGCACACCAAGACCAAGGAAAGATAAGAATGATTCAGTCAAAATCATACTTGGAACCAGTAGTGTTGAATAAACCGCAACAATACCCAAAACGTTTGGCACTATATGACGAGTAATGATTTTCCATTTACTCACACCACAGACATGTGCCGCTTCAATGAACTCTTTACTACGTAAGCTCAACGTTTGACCACGCACAATACGCGCCATATCGAGCCAAGCGATGGCACCAATAGCGACGAAGATCAGGACAATATTGCGCCCGAAGAAAGTTACTAAGACAATCACCAAGAACATGAACGGGATCGCGTACAGAATTTCAAGAATACGCATCATGATACGGTCAACACGGCCACCAATAAAACCGGAAGCGGCGCCATATAAAGTGCCAATCAGTACCGCAACCAATGCGCCCATTACCCCAACTAGTAACGAAATACGTCCACCAACCAAAGTACGCACATACAAGTCACGTCCGAGCGCATCTGTACCAAATAAGTGCTCCATAGAAGGCGCTGCATGCATTGAATACCAGTCTGTATCTTCATAGGTATAAGCTGAGAACATTGGCAGGAAGAATACCGCCAAGGTAATTAATAATAAGATGAACAAACTCACCATCGCCGCTTTATTACGCATAAAACGGATACGAGCATCTTGCCATAAACTGCGACCCTCAATTTCCAGGCTTGCTGAAAATTTCTCGATCGCTTCTAAATTTTCTTTTTTCGTTAACATAACTATACGTCCCTGTTAGTAGCGAATTTTAGGATCGATATAAGCGAGCAAAATATCCACAATCGCATTGAATATGATAAATAAGAAACCAATGAGAATAGTGACACCCATGACCAATGAATAGTCACGGTTAAATGCAGCATTAACGAATAACTTACCGATACCAGGCAAGCCAAAAATCGTTTCGATAACAACAGAACCGGTAATGATGCCGACAAATGCAGGACCCATATAAGAAACCACAGGTAACATGGCTGGCTTTAAGGCGTGTTTGATGATGATATAGCCGTAACTCAGACCTTTAGCGCGCGCGGTACGGATAAAGTTACTGTTGAGTGTTTCAATCATCGAGCCACGAGTAATACGTGCAAAAGTCGCAACGTATAACATCGACATACCAATGACGGGCAGTGCCATATAGGCAAAGGAGCCATCCTTCCATCCCCCTGCAGGGAACCAACCTAGATTAATCGAAAATATGTAGATAAGGACTGGCGCCAGCACAAAGGAAGGCATAACCACCCCGAGCATAGCGGTCGCCATGATCGAATAGTCAAGCCAGGTATTTTGCTTCAACGCAGCAATCGTACCGACCGACACCCCCATAATGACGGTAAAAACAAACGCAGCAAAACCGACCTTGGCTGACACAGGAAGTGCATCAGCAACCAGTTCATTTACTGTAAAATCTTTATATTTAAAAGAAGGTCCAAAATCACCTTGCAATATATTGGTCAAGTAAGTGAGGTACTGTTCTGACACTGGCTTATCTAAGCCATATTTTGCGTTGATGTTAGCGACAACTTCAGGTGGCAATGTACGTTCGCTTGAAAACGGGCTACCCGGAGCAAAACGCATGAGAAAGAAAGATACCGTGATCAATACCAACAGGGTTGGGATCGCTTCAAATATCCTTTTTGCGATGAATTTAAGCATTAACTCACTCTTTCAGTCTGTGACAATTAAAATTAAAAAGACGCTGCATGTACATTCTTATCAGTTGATAAATACATGCAGTGTCTGTAGTCATTATATTTTTATAAGCTTAAGTTGAATTACTTAGCTTTAATGTAAAGATCTTTTGAGTAGATCTTATCTTCCGCGTTGTTTGATGGATAGCCACCAACTTGTGGAGAGACTAGACGAGATTTAACGTATTGATAAATCGGTGCTATAGGCATATCGCGCGCTAGCAATTTCTCAGCTTCAACATACAATGCCGATGTTTCTGCATCTGACGTTGCGGCCATGGCTTTATCCATCACTGCATCGTATTCAGCGCTATGATACTTAGGATCGTTCGAGCTGTTGTTCGATTGCATTAAAGAAAGGAATGCCGATGCTTCATTGTAGTCACCACACCAACCAGCGCGAGTCACATCAAAGTTACCTTGGCGACGCGTATCTAAGTACGTTTTCCACTCTTGGTTTTCTAGTGCAACTTGCACACCCAGTGATGATTTCCACATAGATTGAATTGCTGTAGCAATTTTCTTGTGGTTTTCAGATGTGTTGTATAGAAGCGTAAAAGAGAGTGGATTCGACTTATCGTAACCCGCTTCTGCTAGTAGCTTTTTAGCTTCAGCAATGCGCTCTTTTTGGTTCAACTTACCATAAGCCGGCATTTCAGGGTTGAATCCAGCTGTAATTTCAGGCGTCAAGAAATAAGCAGGTTTTTGGCCTTGGCCAAGAATAGCATCAGAGATGATGTCACGGTCAATCGCGTACGATAGTGCTTTACGGATACGAACGTCATCAAACGGCGCTTTTTGGTTGTTGAAACCGTAGTAGTATGAACACAAGTTACCTTGAACTTGAACAGACTCTGGGTATTCTTTTTTCAAGCGTTTGAAGTGCTCAATAGGCAGTTCGTTGGTGATGTCAATTTCACCAGAAAGGAAGCGGTTCATTTCCGCCACTTGGTTTTCAATTGGTAGGTAAGTAACCTTATCAATAACCGTGTGTTCGTTATCCCAGTAATTAGGGTTACGCTTTAGCTCTAAACGCTCGTTCACTACCCAGTTTTCAAGAACGTATGCACCATTACCAACAAAATGTTCTGGCTTAGTCCATTTATCACCATATTGTTCAACCGTCGCACGATGAACAGGCTTCACTGTTGTGTGCCCCATCATTTTTACGAAATATGGCAGTGCTGACTCTAGTTTAATTTCAAGCGTGTTAGCATCCAATGCTTTCACACCTAGAGTTTCTTTGTCTTTTTTCCCTGCGATAATATCTGCCGCATTTTCCATGGTAGTCATTTCTAAGTACCAAGAGTATGGAGATGCGGTCACTGGATCTACTGAACGCTTGAAGCTATAAACAAAGTCTTCAGCCGTTACAGGATCGCCATTTGACCATTTTGCATTTTTACGCAGATGGAAAATGAACGTTTTGTTGTCTGTCGTTTCCCAACTTTCCGCGGCACCTGGGATAGTGTTGCCGTCGGCATCTTGGTTGACCAAACCTTCCAGCAGGTCACGAATTACGTTTGACTCTGGCACACCTTCAGTTTTGTGTGGATCAAGAGAAGCAACCTCAGTACCGTTACCACGAACGAGTTCCTGAACTTTTGCCAATTGAGTACCAGCTGGAACGTCAGCTGCAAGAGTAATAGTGGAAGTGGCAGCCACTGCCAAACCAGCACCTAGAAGAAGGGCTTGGGTGATTTTATTTTTATACATGCATAAACTCCAAGTTTTTATTTTGCATCCATGACTTCCTCACAAGGTATCTAGAACGGCTAGATATTTAGATTTATTTAGCGCAAAAACTAAGCAGAAAAATCTAAAACCTTACAAGGAGTGCGGCACACATTATCAATCATTGAAATAATTTGCCATAAAAACGTCGTAAAAAGTCGCATAATCCTCCGACCAGACACTTAAATCAGTGGAAAAAAATGTCTAATAACCAAAAGTCAGTTCATTAAAGCAAATAATACATTTTGATTGTGATCACGGTACCAAATCATCTACCACAACACGATTTTACAACATCTTATGCTAGAGATTTGCTGAAAAATCTAGCACTAGCGGTATCGTAGATCTAGCGTTAACTAACGATTAACTTTCCTAATTACATGTTCTGTGAAGAAAGTTACCCTTTCAGAAAAATAACACCACGACAACCTGTAAAGTAATATTTACAAATTAATGAATAATAAATGATATACCCAAACAACTTGAAGTTGCAGGTAGGCGGCAAGTGAGTTCATCCCCATGAGCATAGATAAACTATGTGATTGGGGTGAGCGAATGTAGCCAACACCGCTGCAACTTCAAGTAGGAAGGGTATAGAGCTAACTGTAAACGGCCCGGTTGTCGCATTAAAACGACAATGAGGATTGAATAACGCCATTCTCACTACTTTATAAAATAGCGAGAATGACACTCAGAGATGAAAGACGCGACTAAGAAGAGTGGATAAATTCAGCAAGGTTGATTAAACGGCGTTGATGCTCTGATACATAAGGGTTACTCACATCCCAAGCATATCCCGCAAGGATTGAACAAATCATTTGTTTAATGCGTGAGTTCGGATTTTCATAAAAGATCACATCTTGCAATGTGCCGTTATACCACCCTTCCACATAGGTTCTAAACACATCAACGCCGACCATTAATGGTTGTGAATAATCTTGATGCCAGTCAACCCGTTGACCTTTTAACTGATTAACGACACACGATGTAGCCAATTGCGCGGACTTCATCGCGATGGTGACACCAGAAGAGAATACGGGGTCTAAAAATTCACCAGCATTACCTAACAAAGCATAATGACGAGTCGCTAATTGCTTTACGTTCGCCGAATACCCGCCCAACTCTCCTGCAGGATTAGGGAATTGTGCGTTATTTAGAATTGCAGCAAGCTCTGGAACTTCACTCACTAATTGCTGAATGGTATCAATTTTTTCACTCGGATACTGAGCGAAAAAGTCAGGCTCTCCGACAACACCTAATGAGCAGACACCATTTGAAAATGGGATAAGCCAATACCACACATCTGGGTGAACCGGGTGAACCGAAATTAATATTTTATTCCTATCATATTGCTCTTGAGGTGAATCGATATTATCAACAATATGAGTAAAAATAGCCTTACGCGGTGGTAAACAAGAAGGTTCTTCCAATTCAAGTAGCTTTGGCAACACACGACCAAATCCACTCGCATCAAGTACATATTCTGCTTCAATCTGATATTCAACACCCTCTGAATCCTTAACAAGCAACAGTGATTGACCGTCTTGGAACTGGATATCAAGTAATTCATGCTGATAGCGAATTTCAACTCCCTGCTCAACCGCAGAATCGGCAAGGACTTTATCAAAGTGACTTCGCTGCACTTGGAAGGTCGTTCCTGGGCCCGATGAAAATTTATCGGTGAAGTCAAATTGGGTATAGACGCCATTTTTGCGAAAAGCAGCACCATCTTTATATTGAAAGCCAGCGTTGACAACCGATTGCAGCATCCCTGCTTCTTCAATCACTTCCATACAAGCCGGAAGTAAGCTTTCGCCAATAGAAAAACGAGGAAACTGAGCTTTTTCTAGAACAATAACGTCAATCTGCTGAGCATGGAGCAACGCAGCTGCCGTCGAACCTGAAGGACCCGCACCAATAATGACGACTGGTGTATTCTCTTTATTCATAATAGGACTCATATTTCTGGAGTTAATCTTGGGCTTTTAGTTGTAATAAAGTATGGCCAAGACCAATGTTGTCCGTTCTTTTTACAATTCCCAGCCCCGCTTCAGCCACAATTTCTAAGAAATCCTCACTACGGTAAAAACGACTGTTCCCGTTAGCTAAGCAAGTGAAATAAAGAGAGGTAGCATTGAGACTAAAAGACGCAGCATCATATTTCTGTGCGTCCCAAAACAGTTCAAGAATATACACTGTGGAGTCAGGTGTAAGGTTAGCGCGTACTCGCTTTAAAATACTCAATATTTCCATCGGTGAGAAACAATCTAAAAATTGACTCATCCACCACACATCTGCCTTTTCAGGAAGTGGTTGTGATTTATCAAGCATATTGGCTGGAAACGGATGAATACGATCCACAAAACCTTGTTGGTCTGCATTGCGCATTGCCATCTCAAGTTGCTGAGGTAAATCAACAATGGTCACTTCAACATCAGCATCATAGCCACAGCATTGCAACGCCCATTTACCCGTATTGCCACCAATATCCACCAAGCGCTTAGGTTTGTTAGCAAAAACCTCGGCTAACAATACGGGAAATGAGCGATCAGAATAAAAATGGTCAAACTTAAACCAGCTCTCTTTGGCTTTCTGTGGTAATCGCGATAAACCTTGGTAAATAGTTTCCCAATCCCCCAACTCTTTTAAACCCGCAGGTTTGCCCTCAATAATGGATTCCGTTAGATGCATCATCGCCGCGTAGCAAACGTCAGCAGTAAAATCCATATTCGCTTGCGTCATCCCATCATGAAGTAAAAAGATACCAAGGTTAGCGAGTGAATAATTAGGCTTATCCCATAAAACGATATGAGCGCTAATGGCCATATCTAGTAGCACTTTCACACCGTATTCAGACACACCAGTACACTGCGCTATTTTTTCTGCATCTAATCCTTCCGCTCCTGCCTCATCTAAAACCGCTAAAATACCGAGATCACGCAGTGTGCGAGCTGTATGAAAAACAATGGGAGCAAAAGAAAGCTTTTGTGCTTCCGTTTTCGCTTCTAAAGCGTTGTAAGGATCTATTTTTTGATTTAACACGTAACAACCTAATTTAAAATTTTCGAACAATATCCCAACACTTAATCCAACTTCCGCTCAATTCATTAAAAACATTATTTAAGTCAATGATACAAACAGTTATAGTTGTAAGGATTCATCATGTGCCATAGTATTTAACCCCAGCGAAAACAATTCAATATCTTATGTCAAATCAACAGCAATTAATCACACTAAATATTGATACTTGGAAAGCAAATTCGGCTGGCCTAAGTAACTATCAAGATTGGCAAGAATGGGCAAGTACTCAAATATGGCCAGAAGATGCGACATTAAATGTTGCCAATATTCCTGCGATGATGCGTCGTCGTATGAGTACTTTAAGTAAGATCGCCGTTCAAACCGCACTGGAAATAATTCAAGATCAAAAAATTGACTACATGGTTTTTTCTTGCCGCCATGGCGAATTACACCGCAGTGTCGATATCGTCAAGGCTATATTGCAAGGTGAAGAAGCATCACCAATGGCATTTTCACAATCGGTTCATAATACATCTGCAGGGTTAGCGACCATAGCGACTAAACAACCAATACCATTAACCTCTATCGCCGCTTCACAAAATACCTTCCAAAGTGCTCTGCTAGAAGCTTGGCTGTATCTCGCAGAACATCCAAACAACAAAGTACTGTTAGTTGATTTCGACGAACCTTTGCCAGATGAATATCAACAATTTGAAACTCATCATTACCAGGGTTACGCCTTAGGTCTCGTTATTTCTCAAGGTTCAAATTTAACGATATCATCTTGCCCTTCAACTAACGAAAAACTCACAATGCCTCAAGCGTTAACTTTTCTTAAGCACTATTTATCCCATCAATCTAGCTGGATAATTGAAGGCTCAACGCATGCTTGGCAATGGCAACGTACATGTTAAAGATCAATCAATATTGGCGAGTTTTCGCCACTGGTTTTTGTTTCGCTATATTCGGCCTTGGTGGCCTGTTTCTCAGTTTTATTGCCATCCCGCTTATTTCATTGTTTTCTCGCCAAAGCATCAAGCGTGAATATCGAGTACAAAAAAACATCCAATTCACATTCAATTTATTTTGCAAATTAATGAAACTCACCGGAGCAATTGATTATAAAATTGATGGTGCAGATATTTTAAAACAAGATAAAAACTGTCTTATTGTCGCTAATCACCCAAGCTTAATTGACTATGTTTTAATTGCTTCGCAGTTAAAACAATGCGATTGCTTAGTCAAATCTGCAATTTGGGCGAACCCATTTATGAAACATATTGTTAAAGCGGCGGGCTACATACCTAATGAAACTCCAGATGATTTATTGAATTTGTGTGAAAAGCGCTTTGATCAAGGCAATGTACTGTTAATTTTCCCTGAAGGGACTCGCACCACCCCAGGGATTAAGTCAAAACTACAACGTGGCGCAGCACAAATTGCGATAAGAACCCAACGTGATTTGCGACTTATCCATATTACTGTTTCTCCTCACTTTCTTACTAAAGAAAGCAAATGGTATCAGGTACCCAAAACTAAACCCTTTTTCCATGTGGAAATTAAAGGTAAAATCGAGACGCAGTCCTTTATCGATCAAGCTGTGAATGCAACCACTGCAGCTAGGCATTTAAACCGCCATCTTGCAGATAAGCTTTTCCCCTCAAAACAACATTAGTATTCACTAAAAAACGATAATATTTTTAGCAACCATTTGCATACAAACAAGCAGGTTTACGTGGAAACACTACATAAAGAAATCAAACAACTGATCATTGAAGCTCTTAACCTCGAAGATATCACTGTTGAAGAGATTGACTCCGATGCACCATTATTTGGTGATGGCTTAGGCTTAGATTCTATTGACGCTTTAGAGCTCGGTTTGGCGATTAAAAAGAAGTACAATATCGTTATTGACGCGGATGATTCCCATACTCGCCAACACTTTGCATCAGTGGCAAATTTAGCACGTTATATTTCATCTCAAACTAACCACAAATAAACAGATAGCGTTATGACAGAAGTAAACCAACAAGTATTTGATCAAGTTAAAGAAGCTCTCGTTGAATTATTTGAAATTGATGAATCTGAAATTCAACCTGACGCACATCTGTATCAAGATTTAGATCTCGACAGTATCGATGCTGTCGATCTTGTCGTCCATCTACAAAAAGTAACAGGAAAGAAAATTAAACCTGAAGAGTTTAAAGCCGTTCGCACTGTTAATGACGTTGTAGAAGCGGTAATTGAACTTGTGAAGGAAAACTAATGCGCCAATTGCTGACAATTTTGTCTGCAATTGTCCTGCTTGCCTATCCTTTCGCTGTCTATTTAGGGATCAATGAATTTGGTCTACAGACTGTTGGAATTCTACTAGCCTGTATTTTCGGCTTAAGAATAGTAGCAGGGCAGCAGGCCAAAATTCAGGAATTGAAGCAATTAGCGTGGATAAGTGGGCTGATTGGCCTGACTTTAGCCCTATTAGGCATAGTCTTTAAACAGCATGGTTGGTTACTATTTTATCCCGTTGTCGTCAATGTATGCATGCTGAGTGTTTTTGCGTTAAGCCTTAAACAAAAGCAGACCATCATTGAACGACTCGCTCGCTTACAAGAACCAAACCTCCCGCAAAGTGGCATTGCCTACACACGCACAGTAACCAAAGTGTGGTGTGTTTATTTTATGTTCAACGGCGTTATTGCCCTATTTACTTGTTTTCAATCTATCGAAATCTGGACCTTATACAACGGCCTCATCAGCTACCTCCTTGCAGGTGCTATCTTTGCTGGGGAATGGCTTGTAAGACAAAAAATTCGTCAAAGCTAGGCAAACTATGAATATCGACAACAACGATTTTTATTCACTTTCCACTTTATTGTCATCGCCAAAAGACCGTGATCATGTCGTTGCTTTTGATCGGGGAAAGCACATCCGTTGGTCACAATTTCTGTTTGACATAGCTCAACTGCGAGATCGATTGTGTCAGCATAATACTCACTATATTGCATTATGCTCTAATAATAGTTATCTCTTTGCTGTTGGATTTTTTGCGGTGTGTCATGCCAATAAATCTTTGGTTTTACCGGGAAACTATCAACCAGCGGCTTTAGCCGAACTCAGCCCTTATTTTGAACTTCTGCTGTGTGATGAAACTATTCATCACACCCATTTAACCGACAGTTTGCTTCTAGAGCATTCACAACATCCCAGCTCATTGATTGAATTCCCAGCACTCGATCTAACCCAACATAGCATCACGCTGTTTACGTCTGGAAGCAGTGGCATACCGAAAGCCATCGTTAAAACACTGCATCAACTTGACGTTGAAATTGCTATTTTAGAAAAGCTCTGGGGCGCTGTGCTGCAAGATTCAAAGATAGAAAGTACCGTTTCGCATCAACACATCTACGGCTTACTATTTCGCCTATTATGGCCCCTATGCTCTGGTCGAGCATTCGCAATTTACAACTTAGAATTCCCGGAACAAGTGATCGCTCACGCGCAACCAAATACGACCTTAATTAGTAGCCCAGCATTATTGAAACGACTAACTCAAGAAGAACATGCCAAGCCAATGTGCGCTGTTTTTTCTTCTGGGGGGCCACTCACCTATAGCGCATCCTGTCATGCGGACACCCTATTTCATCAACGCCCGATAGAAGTCTATGGCAGTACAGAAACTGGTGGGATAGCCTACAGACAGCAGCACAATGAAATGCAACCTTGGCAGTTATTTCCATCTATTGATGCACAGCTCAATCATGAAAACTGCTTAGCTTTGCGTTCAGCCCATATTGATCCTAACGGTTGGTACCAAACGGCTGATGAATGTGAGTTCACGGACACACGACACTTTATTCTTAAGGGGCGTACCGATCGCATCATAAAAATCGAAGAAAAGCGGGTATCTCTTGTCGAAGTCGAAAAACGACTTGAACAATTAACTTGGATAGTTGAAAGCGCCGTTCTTCCACTACAAGATGGCGAGCGCTTAATCCTAGTCGCTGCACTTGTGTTATCGCCAGAGGGAGAGATCAAACTAGCTGAGCTCGGAAAAGGAAAATTCTGGTTATTATTACGTTCTGAATTACGTCAATGGCTTGAACCAATCGCTTTGCCTCGCCGCTTTAGAGTGGTAAAAGAGATCCTACTCAACAGTCAAGGCAAACGCCTAATGACAGAACTCGTCACACTATTTCAACCATCATGATGATTAAGCCCAACACTATGGTCAAACGAAAACCGACATTATTAGCTACAGAGGCCCAATCCGATAGCGTGGTCTTAACATTCAAGGTTGACTCCGATATTTTGGATTTTACTGGGCATTTCCCTCATTTCCCTCTGCTACCAGGAGTGACTCAGATTGATTGGGCTTTACACTACGCACGAGAATATTTACTAGTACCATCCGCATTTAAAGGTATGGAAGTGGTTAAATTTCAAGAGCCAATTCTGCCCAATGCAACCATACAACTGACACTGGTATGGGATGCTGAGAAAAATAAACTCTCGTTTAACTATTACTCTCAACGAGGTGACAACACAGTCACCCACTCTTCAGGCAAAATGAAACTTGGTGAACCTAGTGTCTGACTATCGAGCCTGCTTTTTGATCCCATGCTATAACCACGGCAGTACTGTCGCAAATGTCGTTTCATCACTCGAATCTTTCACACTTCCTATGTTATTGGTCGATGATGGTAGCAATCTAGAGACAAAACATGCATTAAATGCACTCACTTCACGCGACAACCTCCACCTGCTCACCTTGACGGAAAACCAAGGCAAAGGTGGAGCGGTAATGGCTGGTATTCGTTATGCCCATCAACTCGGTTTTAGCCATGTCATCCAAATTGATGCTGATGGCCAACATGATGTACAAGCACTCCCTAAACTGCTGGCCGCATCACAAGCACAGCCTACACATTTGATTTCGGGTCAGCCAATTTACGACGAAAGTGTTCCTAAGGCTCGCCTTTACGGCCGATACGCTACCCATATCTGGGTATGGATTGAAACACTGTCACTATCGATTAAAGACAGTATGTGCGGCTTTCGTGCGTATCCAGTTGAAAAATCAATTGAAGTAATCAATAGCTATCGAATTGGCAAGCGGATGGATTTTGATATCGAGATTTTGGTGCGCATGTATTGGCAAGGTGTCGACATCGACTTTATCGAAACTCGCGTGATCTATCCGGAAGGTGGTATTTCACACTTTGATGCCTTATGGGATAACGTCAACATCAGTTGGATGCACACCAAGTTGTTTTTTGGCATGCTTCCGCGCATTCCTCGGTTAGTAAAACGCAATTTCAACCGTACGCAAGCTAATGTCCACTGGTCGAAACAGCAAGAACGCGGTACGGTACTGGGTATTAAAACTCTGTTGTTTATTTATAGCTTACTGGGGCGCTCTGTTTTTAACCTCATTTTGAGAGTTGTCATTGGTTACTACCACTTAACGGGTAAACAAATAAAACAAGCTTCGGAGCATTATCTACAACAATTAAGAGAGCACGCCAGCCAACACTCACTTACGTTGCCAACGCATTTATCTAGCTACAATCATTTGCTCTCTTTTGGTCACACCATGCTTGATAAGCTTGCGGCTTGGAAAGGTGATTTTACGGTTGATAATTTAACCATTCACGGACAAGACCTTTTTCAACAACTCGTCGAGCGAAAACAAGGCGTGCTACTGTTGGGGTCTCATCTTGGCAATATTGAACTGTGCCGAGCCTTGGGACGTCGGCATACATCGATTAAGATCAATGCATTAGTCTTTACTGAACATGCAGAACGTTTTAACACCGTAATGAAAGCCATCAACCCAAATTCAGAGCTCAATCTCATTCAAGTAAGTAGCCTTGGGCCTAGTACTGCCATTTTATTACAACAGAAAATTGAACAAGGTGAATGGGTCGTTATCGTCGGTGATCGAACGTCAACCAGTAAAGAAACCCGAGCCGTTTGGGCAGATTTCTTAAGTAAGCCAGCCCCATTTCCACAAGGGCCATTTATGCTAGCATCTATTTTAAAAGCCCCAGTATACCTTCTGTTTGGTTTAAGAGATGATACGGCACAAAAACCTCATTTTAACGTCTATTTCGAGCACTTTAGCGACAGCATAGATCTACCGAGGAAAGAACGACAAGCGGCGTTAGCGCAGGTAGTACAACGCTACGCTGATCGGCTGGAACATTACACACTGCAAGCTCCACTGCAGTGGTATAACTTTTTCAACTTTTGGACTCTAAGTAAACAACAGCATGACGATTCAGACAGATAACCGCATAACTTTTGGCGTCGATCACCTCACCATTGAAGATGTTGTCGCGATTTCGCAAGGCGCGCAGGCCAGCCTCAATTCTTCAGCGGAATTCACCGCTAAAATTGATCGCGGCGTCGCTTTTTTAGAACGACTTTTAAAAGAAGAAGGCGTAATTTACGGCGTAACCACCGGCTATGGTGATTCATGCACCGTTGCCATTCCGCCGAATCTAGTGGATCAATTACCACTGCATTTGACTCGCTTTCACGGCTGTGGCTTAGGCGAGGTATTAAGCCACCAGCAATCACGCGCAGTATTAGCAACACGCTTGTGTTCACTAGCGCAAGGTGTCTCTGGTGTGAGCCATGAACTGCTTAACCAAATCGTCACCTTGATCAACTACGATATCGCCCCTCGTATTCCACAAGAAGGTTCGGTCGGGGCAAGCGGCGATTTAACGCCACTCTCCTACCTCGCGGCCACACTGATTGGTGAGCGCGACGTGCTTTATAACGGTGAGATGCGCCCTACTCAAGATGTGTTTGACGAACTGGGTATTCGCCCGATTAAGCTAAAACCAAAAGAGGGATTGGCGCTGATGAACGGCACATCAGTCATGACCGCTTTGGCCTGCTTAGCCTATAAACGCGCCGAGTATTTAACTCAACTCTGCACCAAAATTACCGCTATGGTGTCTGTTGGCATTCAGGGTAACGACTTCCATTTTGATGCCGCGCTATTTGCCGTCAAGCCGCATCCTGGTCAGCAACAAATCGCAGCATGGCTACGTGATGACTTACAAACAGAACGCCCACCTCGCAACAGTGACCGCCTGCAAGATCGCTATTCATTGCGCTGCGCACCCCATGTGATTGGCACAGTGCAAGATGCACTGCCGTGGCTACGTCAACTGATTGAAAATGAGCTCAACAGTGCTAACGACAACCCCATCATCGATGGCGATAATGAACGCGTACTGCACGGCGGCCATTTTTACGGCGGCCACATTGCCATGGCAATGGATACCTTAAAAACGCAGGTTGCTAACCTAGCCGATTTGCTCGATCGCCAAATGGCGCAATTGATGGATTACAAATTCAACAACGGTTTGCCATTTAACTTAACTGGTGCAGAAGGCGAAAGAAAACCGATCAACCACGGTTTTAAAGCCGTGCAGATTGGCATTTCAGCGTGGACGGCCGAAGCCTTGAAACATACCATGCCTGCTAGTGTTTTTTCACGTTCGACTGAGTGTCACAACCAAGATAAAGTTAGCATGGGAACCATTGCCGCACGTGATTGCCTACGTGTGCTTGAACTGACAGAACAAGTGGCGGCCGCCTCACTGTTAGCGGCTACCCAAGCAATAGAATTGCGCAAACGTCATAATGAGCTGGATGAGCAACACATGAGTCACAATATCAAGCAAATGCGTTCCGCTGTGTTGCAAGAGTTTGACTTTGTAGTGGAAGATCGTCCACTAGAACATGATTTACGCCACTTTATTAACCGCATTCAACAACGCCACTGGGCACTTTACTAGGAAGCGCGATGAGCGATGTACTTCATCCATTGGAAAGTGAGGTGACCTTAGTCACCTCGTTTCAAGATGCCGACCCAATGGGCGTTATCTACCACGGAAATTATTTTCGTTTTTTTGAAGAAGCACGCCGCGTGCTGATGGAAAAAATTGATTACAGCTATCACGCGATGACTCAATCGGGCTACCTATGGCCAGTGATTGATACCCACGTGAAGTACGTGAAAGCGATCCCGTTCAACCATACGATTCGTGTCAAAGCGACCTTGACCGAATGGGAAAATCGCTTGCGTGTTAACTACATGATTTTTGATAGCCAGACCGGGCAACGAATGTGTAAAGCACACACCACTCAAGTAGCGGTTCGCATCGACACGCAAGAGATGTGTTTCGCTTCCCCAACGCTATTCACCGACAAAGTGCAGCACTGGCATACCTATGGGAAATTATAATGCGCCGTTTTCTATGGCTAACTTTAGCTCTATTCTCGCCCCTACTCTGGGCACAGGTGACCGACCTTGCCTCACTGCAAGCGCAGTTGGCGAAACACCAGATCGTGCGCGGAGAGTTTACTCAACTCCGCCATATTGAGATGTTCAAACAACCACTGTCGTCAGCTGGGAAATTCTTACTTGATAAACAAAATGGCCTACTTTGGCAACAAAACTCACCATTTCCGGTTAATTTGGTGCTAACACAAGACAAGCTTCGCCAAACTTTTGCTAACCAACCACCACAGGTTATTACCGAAAAAGATAACCCAATGGCGTTTTATTTCAGCCATCTTTTTTTGTCGGTATTTCATGGTGACACGCAGCAATTAAATAAACAATTTACGATGACACTGCACACCGGAGATGGCCAGTGGCAGTTAAATTTAACGCCGAGAAATGAGCCACTGAACTCTGTGTTTACCTCGATAACGTTAACGGGACGAGATGACATTGATGGTTTGATCCTGCAAGAAGTGCGAGGCGACAAAACCGAGATTCAGTTTACTAACCAAAACCACCAGCCAGAGCGTTTAACCCATGCAGAGCAAACGCAGTTTAACTTCTAAATCTAATCGGCTGGCATTGTTCTGGTTGATTTTTGTGATCCTCTGTCTTGGTTTACTGCTCAAGCTGTGGGTCTTTTCGGCAGCCTCACCGATCGAAACGGATATCCTTAAGCTACTGCCAGCCAACCAGCAAAGTGTGCTCGCCGAGCAAGCGTTTGAAAAAGTCACCGCTAGTATGAGCGATAAGGTAGTATTTATTGTCACTGCGCCCAATGAGGCTGACCGACTCAAATCCGTGACAACGCTAGAAAACCATCTCAAGCAGAGTGGCTATTTCAAAGATGTGGTTGGGAAAATCGATGCTACTCAACAGAGCGCTTGGGCTAGTTACTACTTTCAACATCGAGCACAACTGCTCACCAGCGAGCAACGTAATCAGCTCAGTCAACATCCTGAACAACAAGTGCAAACAGTAGTGCAAGCCCTATATAACCCTTTTTCTGGGGTAACAGGAAAAGAGCTAAGTCACGACCCTTTTTTGCTATTTCGCGACTACTTAGCGCAAGTTAGCCAGCTATCGTCTCATTTTCTTTTGCAAGATGGATACTTAACCCGCGAGTATCAAGGCCAAAAATACGTGCTGATCACCGCGCAGCTCAACGACTCACCATACAGTTTCAAAGCGCAACAAGTGGTGCCCGATATTGCTCAATGGCAACAACGCATCAAGCAACAATTTGGGGCGGATATTTATCACACTGGTGTTTTATTTTACGCTGATTTTGGTACTCAAAGTGCCAAGTCAGAAATCAGCACCATTGGCCTTTTCTCATTACTCGGCATTGTGCTGTTGGTGATGCTGGTTTTTCGCAGTGCCATGCCTTTACTGTTGGCACTGCTCTCGGTATCCGTTGGGTTAGTGGTTGCCATGGTGATCACCACCGCGTTTTTTGGTCAGATCCATCTGTTTAGCTTAGTGTTTGGGGCCAGCCTGATTGGCGTTTCAATCGACTACGCCTTTCACTACCTGACCGATCGCCTTGCCGCAAATGAACACTGGGACAGCGTGCAAGGACTAAAGCATATTCTGACCGCCATTACCTTAGGATTAATCACCAGTTTAATTGGCTATCTCGGTCTACTGGTCGCCCCTTTCCCCGGCTTACAACAATTAGCGCTATTTTCCGCCTTAGGGCTCGTTGCCGCTTACGCGACGGTCGTGGCTTGGTATCCGATTTTGGCCAAAAAACCAAGTTCATCGAGAACTCTCCCGGGCCTCACTTATTGGTCCTTATGGTTTGCGCTTTGGCAAAAGCCATGGGTTAAATGGGGCCTACCCACGGCGTTATTGATCATCAGCAGCCTTGCCCTGACACAAGTGCACTACAACGACGACATTCGACAATTACAAGCCATGCCGAGCGAATTGAAACAGCAAGAGCAGCAAATTAACGCCTTAACTGGTATTCAATCATCACAGCAAATGTTGGTCGTCAGTGCCGACGATGATGAAGCATTAATGCAGCAGTTAGAAAAATTAGATACGCAATTGTCACAATGGCAACAACAAGGCGTACTTTCTGGCTATCAAAGTTTAAGCCAAAACATCAGCTCGCTTAAGCATCAACAAGAAAACTACGCACTGGTTGAAGCACTGTACGCGAACCAAGGCACAGCACTGGCTCACACGCTGAAACTATCTTCGATTCCTAAACTGGATGCGTCATTTTTACCCATTACACTGGCGCATTATTTAACCCATGATGTTTCCCAACCGCTGCGCTTTCTTTATTTAGGTGAAGTTGAGCAAAAAGTGGCGGCGGTAGTGCTGCTGAAAGAGGTTCACCAAGCGGCGGTAATTAAGCAGTTTGCGGCGCAAAACAGCGACTACGCCTATTTGAATAAAACCGAAGAGATCTCAACCCTGTTTGGGCAGTATCGCCTTAAAGTGATGGAGTTAATTGCGCTGGCACTGACCTTGATCAGCGCTCTCACTACTTGGCGCTACGGCGTGAAACACAGCATTCGCATTATGTTACCTTCGCTTATTGCTTGTATGGCTGGATTAGCCGTCACCGTCGCGACAGGCTCTATGCTCAATTTATTCAATCTATTAGCACTGGTATTAGTGATAGGTATTGGTATTGATTACACGCTCTTTTTTGCCGAACAAGCCCGCAGTCACAGTACCTTGCTTGCCATAACCCTTTCAGCACTGACTACTTTGCTCTCGTTTGGTCTGCTTGCTCTTAGCCAAACTCACGCCATTCACAGTTTTGGTTTGACGGTACTTAGCGGCATTTTCGTTGCTTGGTTGCTTTCACCAATGGCGATCAAATCACAACCTGCCGCCATGAAAGCGCATGAGGAAAAACCATGATGATGAGACAGATACGCCGTACACTGCCCATACTGTTACTGATGTTGTCTGGCTGCTCTTTAGTGCCAAACCAAGCTTCCACGCAAGTAGAAATTAGCCCTAACACATTCGTTACACTGCCCAAACCTGCGCAACTTGGGTACCAAGTCACAGCAAGCCAGTTGATCAGTGCCCGTTGGCAAGATGATAGCGGCCAACATAACCAACAACTTCCGGTCCAACTACAGGTCACCGATGACAAGATTGTACTGGCAGGTTTTTCATCTTGGGGAACAAGGATTTTATCGCTCAATTATCAGCAAGATACTATTGAGACCAGTGTACTCAATGGCTTGGAAAATGCCTTGCCAAAGCCCGAACAGATACTCTTTAACCTGATGATCACGCTCTGGCCGCGAAATGCTTGGGAAGCCCCGTTAAATAAGGTAAAGTGGCAAATCATTGATGATGATAATAGACGAACACTCATCAATGAGCTGGGTGAAACAGTGATTGTTATTGATTATCAACATCCCTTCGCGATGAAGGGAGATATTCGCTTCCACAATCAATTATTGAATTACACCATTACGATTAAAACACTCAGTGCCCAGCACCCTTTGCCGCCCACACAACCGTAGATAGCTATCATGAACTCATCCACGACTTCTCCTATTGATTCTCGCTCACCTATTTATGTCCAAGACTGCGGTTTTCACTGCGCGATGGGGAGTGACTCGTCGCACATTCACCAAAGTTTAGCGCTGGGCTATTGTGACAACATGGTGGCTGACTGCACGTCGCTCAATACTGGCACCGCAACCATCGTAGGCCGAGTGAGTGAACCGCTACCAAAAATCCCAGTGCATTTAAGTGCGTTCAATACGCGCAACAACCAACTGGCTTTATCGGCACTGCAACAAATCGAACCGAGTGTCCGCCACGCGATTGCCACCTATGGTGCAGATCGCATTGCAGTGGTGGTTGGCACGAGCACGTCCGGCATTGCTGATGGCGAAGTCGCACTCGCCCACACGTTAGAGCAGGGTGAATTCCCAAGCGGCTACCACTACTACAAACAGGAATTAGGCAATTGCAGTGATTTTATCGCACGCTATTTTTCAATAAGCGGCCCCTGCTACGCCATTTCGACCGCCTGTTCGTCCAGTGGCCGCGTCTTTATCACCGCAAAAAGAATGCTTAATGCAGGGCTGGTTGATGCGGTGATTGTCGGTGGTGCCGATACTTTGTGCCGCTTAACACTCAATGGTTTTAACGGTTTAGAGTCGCTGTCTCAACGTTTATGTAAACCGTTTGATGCACAGCGAGATGGCATCAACATTGGTGAATCTGCCGCTTTTATGCTGCTGGGTAAAACTCCGTCTCAGCAACACACTCACGCCATTGCGCTATTGGGTGCAGGCGACAGCTCCGATGCTTACCATATTTCTGCACCCAACCCAGATGGAAACGGTGCAGAACAGGCAATGCGTAACGCGCTGCAAGATGCCAAATTAACCGCCAGTGATATCGGCTATATCAACGCTCACGGCACCGCAACACCGCTCAATGACAGCATGGAAAGTAAAGCGATTTTTCGCGTTTTTGGCCAGCACGTTGCGGTGAGTTCAACCAAACCACTTACTGGACATACGCTCGGCGCGGCCAGTGCAACCGAAGCCGCCATTGCTTGGCACATACTGCAATACCAATTGCCTTTGCCCATTCAGCACTGTGCTAACAAAGCGCCAGACATCGATATTACGCTGGTGGAGACCACCCAATATTTAGAAAATAAGGCCATTTTAAGCAACTCCTTTGCTTTTGGTGGCAACAATATTAGTCTCATTTTTGGTTACGTTAATGACACAGCTTCCCGCAATTGAACAACTGCTGCCTCATCAAGCGCCGATGATTTTGATCGACCGCGCGCTTGAGGTACAGAGTGAATCTATCCACTGCCAAGTGGATATTGAATCGCACCACCTGTTTTTTGACCCAGCGACACAAAGCATACCGGCCTATGTCGGTATCGAGTTTATGGCACAAGCTATTGCCGCGTGGTCTGGGTATCATTCACTTATCCAAAGCATTCAACCACCGATTGGCTTTCTGCTCGGCAGTCGCCGTTATCGTGCGCTGTGCGATGCATTCTTGAAAGGGCAAACGCTCGATATCTATGCTGAACAACTAATGCAAGACAATGGTATGGCTGTGTTTAGCGCAAGAATAGAGCACCAACACCAGCTTTTGGCTGAATGCCAATTAAATGTGTATGTGCCATCAGAACAAAAATTAGAAGAGATGAAAATAAGGAGTCAAGCATGACCCGACACGTATTAGTGACTGGTGCAAGTAAAGGTATTGGCAAAGCGATTGCGATTGCGCTCGCCAAAGATGGTTTTGCCATTGCTGTCCATTACATGAGCGACCAACAAGGTGCCCTGCAAACACTAGCGACCATCGAGCAAAACGGTGGTTCAGGCCGATTGATTCAATTTGACATCAGCAACCGAGCTCAGTGTCGCGAAGTATTAGAAGCCGATATTGCTCTGCATGGTGCTTATTACGGCGTGGTCAATAACGCGGGCATTACTCGTGACACGGCGTTTCCTGCCATGACAGAGCAAGAATGGGATGGTGTAATTCACACCAATTTAGACAGCTTTTATAACGTCCTCCACCCTTGTGTGATGCCAATGGTGCAAAAACGCCAAGGTGGCCGCATTGTGACTTTAGCGTCGGTGTCGGGCATCACGGGCAACCGTGGTCAAACCAATTACAGCGCCGCCAAAGCTGGCGTAATTGGCGCGACCAAATCGCTCGCGCTTGAACTGGCTAAGCGCAAAATCACCGTCAACTGCGTTGCTCCGGGTTTAATCGATACAGGCATGGTGGTGGAGCACGTCAAAGAGCACGCACTGCCACAAGTTCCTTTACGCCGCATGGGTGAACCCGAAGAAGTCGCAGGCCTTGTGAGCTATTTAATGTCTGATATTGCCGCTTATGTTACTCGCCAAGTTATCTCGATTAATGGAGGCTTAGTATGATCCGTCGCGTTGTAGTTACAGGCATGTCCGGCGTGACTGCTTTTGGTAATGACTGGGCCAGTATTGAGCCAAAACTCAGAGCTTGTGAAAATGCCACTCAATATATGCCCTCCTATGAGCAGTATGAGGGTTTAAACACAAAACTCGCCGCGCCAATAATGGGCTTTACACTGCCTAGCCACTACAAACGTAAACAAGTCCGAGGTATGGGCCGCGTGTCACAACTGGCGACCGTTGCCACCGAAAATGCGCTGCTACAAGCGGGCTTAATTGGTCATGAAGTGCTGACTAACGGCCAAACCGGTATCGCTTATGGTTCATCAACAGGCAGCACCGATGCCATCGGTGCGTTTGGTGTCATGCTCAACGAAAAAACCACTCGAGCCATTACCGCAACCACTTATGTGCAGATGATGCCTCACACTGCAGCGGTGAACGTAGGTCTATTTTTCGGGCTCAAAGGCCGCGTCATTCCAACCAGTAGCGCCTGCACGTCTGGTAGCCAAGCCATCGGTTACGCATACGAAGCGATCAAGCACGGCTACCAAACCGTAATGGTGGCGGGCGGTGGTGAAGAGCTCTGCCCTACCGAATCGGCCGTATTTGATACCTTATTTGCCACTAGCCTCAAAAACGACCAGCCCAAAACCACCCCCCGCCCGTATGATACTCAGCGTGATGGTTTAGTGATTGGTGAAGGCGCAGGAACTTTAGTGCTTGAAGAGTATGAACACGCCATCGCGCGCGGTGCTACCATTCACGCAGAAATCATCGGTTTTGCCAGCAACTGCGATGCCGCCCATGTCACTCAACCACAAATGGACACCATGCAAATCTGCATGGAGATGGCGTTGCGTGATGCCAATTTAAATGCAGATAAAATTGACTATGTTTCTGCCCATGGTACGGCAACCGACCGGGGTGACATAGCCGAAAGTCACGCCACCGCAAACGCGTTGGGTAAAGTGCCGATCAGCTCGTTGAAAAGTTATTTTGGTCACACATTGGGCGCATGTGGCGCGGTTGAAGCTTGGTTAGGTTTAGAAATGATGAAAAGCGGTTGGTTTAATCCAACCCTTAACCTAGATAATATCGACCCGCAATGTGGTGATCTTGACTACATTACAGGCACAGGGCGTGAGCTGGATGTGCAATACCTAATGAGCAATAACTTTGCTTTTGGTGGCATCAACACTTCGATTATTTTTAAAAAATTCAGCGAATAATCCCATAAAAAGCCGTTGCCCAAACAACTTGAAGTTGCAGGTAGGCGGCCAGTGAGTTCATCCCGATGAGCCTAGATAAACGATGTGCTTAGGGTGAGAGAACGTAGCCAACACAGCTGTAACTTCAAGTTGTTCGGTATATCAAATTTAGGCAAAAGAACGGCTTACCAAAGCAAGCCGTTTCGTTTTTGTTCTGTATTACAGTGCTTTTACCAGTTCAGCAATGCCCTGCCAATCACCTTGATCCATTAGATCGGTTGGAACCATCCACGTACCGCCACAAGCCACAACAGATTTAATCGACAAATAGTCTTGAACGTTACTTGGGCTAACGCCACCTGTGGGCATAAAGTTCACTGGATAAACGGCTGTCAACGCTTTGAGCATTGCCACGCCACCCGAAGGCTCTGCTGGGAAAAATTTTAATGTGCACAAACCCATTTCCATCGCTTGTTCAACCAAACTCGGGTTGTTCACTCCTGGAACTATCGCTATGTTGCGCTGTTGACAATATCTCACAGTGGTTGGGTTAAAACCGGGGCTCACCACAAAATCAACGCCCGCTTCAATCGCTTGGTCAACCTGCACCGTAGTCAGCACTGTACCTGCGCCAATCAGCATTTCCGGGTAGGCTTCACGCATCAAACGAATCGATTCTACAGCCGCTTCTGTTCTAAAGGTGACTTCCGCGCATGGCAACCCATTTTCAACCAACACCTTTGCTAAAGGTATCGCTTGGCTGGCATCATTAATCGCAATCACAGGGACGATTTTGATTTCTTTCAATCGTTGTTCAAGAGTTTTCATTGTTTGTTCATTTCTCTAGTTATTAAGCAGGGGAAATTAAGTCAAATCGCTGCCGTTACTTGCGATCACTTTTTTATACCAATGGAATGACTTTTTCGGTATACGATTCAACGTACCATTACCTAGATTATCTCTATCAACATAAACGAAACCATAACGCTTACTCATCTCTCCAGTAGATGCTGCCACAAGGTCGATACACCCCCAAGGTGTATATCCCATCAGTGGTACACCATCTTCCATAGCTTCATGCATCGCAACAATATGCTGACGAAGGTAATCGATACGATAGTCATCGTTCACTTCACCGTTTTCATCCAAAGTATCACGAGCACCTAAACCATTTTCAACCAAGAAAAGTGGTTTCTGGTAGCGGTCATAGAGTGTGTTCATCGTGATTCGAAGGCCTGTCGGGTCGATTACCCAGCCCCAATCACTTGCCGGAAGGTGGGGGTTTTTGATGGACTTAACAACGTTCGCCGCGCTGGTGTTACCCGCATTCATATTAGCAGAAGCACAGCGAGAAGCGTAATAACTGAATGAGATGAAATCGACGGTATTCTTTAGAATTTCGAAATCTTCTTCTTGCGTTTCAAGCACCACGCCTTTGTTATCAAAAACCTTTTGAGCATAAGATGGGTAGTAACCACGCGATTGAACATCGATAAAGAAGAAGTTCTCGCGATCTTTTTCCATCGCCATGAGCACATCTTCAGGCTTACATGAGTATGGATAGAAGTTACCACCTGCTAGCATACAACCCACTTGATTTTGCTCATCGACTTCATGGGCTATCTTTGTTACCAAAGCGCTTGCCACTAGCTCATGGTGGGCTGCTTGGTACTTCACTTGATCGTGATTTTCGCCTTCCTGGAACAATAAGCCAGCGCCAGAAAATGGGCTAGCTAGCAAGATATTAATTTCGTTAAAGGTTAGCCAATACTTCACCAAGCCTTTGTAATTATCGAAACAGGTTCTTGCATAACGACTGAAAAACTCGATCATCTTACGATTACGCCACGAACCATACTCATTCACCAAGTGCATAGGCACATCGAAATGACACAAAGTAACCAAGGGTTCAATGTCGTACTTCTTACACTCTTCGAAAACACTTAGGTAAAAGTCTAAACCTGCTTGGTTCGGCTCTAGCTCATCACCTTTCGGAAAAATTCGGCTCCATGCGATAGACACACGAAAAACTTTGAACCCCATCTCTGCCAGTAAGGCGAGGTCTTCTTTGTAACGGTGATAAAAATCAATCGCATTATGACTTGGGTAGAACTGATCTTCACTGAGAGAAACCTTATCAACCAGACCAAGCTTAATTGGCATGCGGTTCTCACCGTAAGGGATCATATCTACGGTTGTCAGCCCTTTGCCACCTGCTAAATGAGCGCCTTCAGATTGGTTTGCTGCAATAGCCCCGCCCCATAAAAAATCTTCGGGAAATTGAATGTTTGACATCGAATACCTCAGAAACAATAAAGGTCACCTTACGATGAAGTAAGGTGACTGAATAAATTAACTCAATACTAACTAAGAAGCAGGCGCCACTATGACCTTCTCTTCTGCTTGACTAGCTTCTTTCTTTGCAGGCTCCGAATTTGCTTTTTCATCGGCATAGTCTTCAGGAATGTCTTCAAAACCTAAAACTAGGGTTAGAACAAATGACAGCACAATGGACAATGCGATCAGGCCGAACACCCAAACGATACTCATAGGATCATTCACATCGAAGAACTGAACGCTCGTAAACAAACTTGGTGCTGCCATCGAGTGACTCGCAAGGCCCCCCATACCCGCCAAGGCACCGACGATGAAACCAGTAATCATTGTTGCGATCAGTGGGCGTTTCAGACGAACAAGTACACCGTACAATGCTGGCTCAGAGATACCCGCGAAGATAGCGGAAGCACCCGCAGCTAAAGATGTTTGCCTTAGTGCGCTGTTTTTGGTTTTGTAAGCAACAGCTAGACACGCACCACCCATACCGATATTGGCACCAATCTCTGATGGCATAACCATGCCTTCACGGCCAGTTTCAGCAATCGTTTGGATAATAGTTGGTGTGAATACACGGTGCATGCCAGTCAGTACAAGTAGTGGCCACAGCGCACCCATGATAGCAACCGACAACCACCCTAATGTGTCATGAACAGTGTAAACAAGCGCTGAAAGTGCAGTACCTACCCAGATTCCAAATGGACCAATCAATACAATCGCAATTGGTGCTGCAATCAATACAATCAGCATTGGTTTGAGGAAGTTCTTAGTTACGGCTGGCGTAATTTTATCCACCCAACGTTCAATGTAAGAAAGTACCCAAGTCATTACTAATACTGGAATAACCGTGTAGGTGTATTTAACAGAAGTAATTGGAATACCGAAGAAATCAACATACTTACCTTCAGCAGCTTGAGCCATTAATTCCATAAAATTCGGATGAATCAAGACACCGGCAATCGCAATGGAAAGAGACATATTGGTCTTGAATTTGATCGATGCTGAAGCTGCCACCATAACAGGTAGGAAGAAAAAGGCGCCGTCACCAATCGCTTTCAGGATAATCAAAGAAGGTGCATTCGGCTCAACCCAACCCAGCATTTCTAGCACCATGGCTAGCAGTTTGACCATTGAGCCGCCAATGATTGCGGGGATCAAAGGTGACATAGTACCAACCAGTGCATCCAACATTTTCGCACCAATTGACTTAGCCGTTAGTTTATCTTTCTTAGCAGGAACCTCTGACTCAGATACATTGGATAGCTCACAAAGCACCATCACTTCTTTGTACGCATACGATACCTCGTTACCAATGATAACTTGTACTTTATCTCCATTATCAACAACACCCATCACACCTTTCAGTGCTTTTAGTTTGTTGATATCGATGCCATCTTGGCTGTGTAAAACGAATCGTAGTCGAGTCATACAGTGTGTTAGAGCTGCGACATTTTCCTTGCTCCCAAGATGCTCAACAACAGATTTCGCAATTGCGCGGTAATCGTTGGCCATTTTATCCCCCAAGAAACTCTTTCTAATGATATTTAAACGCGAAATATAGTGAGATGTAACCATGTTTGAATCAATTATCAGCAAAAAACAATCACAGTGGTTACGAATTGTTGTTTTGTGTTCTTCATCACACTTCCCAAAGTTACCAGTAACATGTTACCGATAACATGGATAAGATAAAGTCATATTTTCAAGTGATTTTAAAAAATGAGATCCAGCTCAGAATACCACTCAAGGAGTCAGAATGACTGGTAGTAGCATTATCGTAATGGGCGTATGCGCCTGCGGAAAAAGCACTGTAGGCGAGAAACTTGCGCAAAAATTAGGTGCCAAATTTATCGACGGTGACGACCTTCACCCAAAGGCCAACATTATCAAAATGGCAGGCGGAGAGCCGTTAAATGATGACGATCGCAAACCTTGGTTAGGGCGTATTCGTGATGCGGCCTTCAGCTTAGAAAGTAAAAATGAACAAGGCATTATCGTATGCTCTGCTCTGAAAAAAACCTACCGCGACCAAATTCGTGAAGGCAACCAAAACGTAACGTTTCTTTTTCTGGATGGTAGCTTTGATTTGATCATGCAACGTATGCAAGCACGCCAAGGTCATTTCATGAAAGCCAATATGGTAGAAAGCCAGTTCAACACCTTAGAGCGACCAGATGATGAAGATCGCGTAGTGGTAATTGATATCGATACGAATATTGATCAGGTTGTCGAACGCGCCCTACATGCACTAATGCAGTTAAATACACGCAATGAAACCAAGGTCTCCGCATGAGCGACCAACTCCACACAACTATAGCCGCCGTCACTGAGCGAATTACCGAACGCAGCCGCACTATACGCCACCAATTTCTAGAAAGAGCTAAACAGCAGGCTGACAATGGTAAAGGTAAAGCCTCATTATCTTGCGGGAATTTAGCTCACGCTGTCGCAGCCTCTTGCTCACAAGAGAAAGCCAATATTCTTGATTTAACGCGCTCAAATTTAGCCATCATCAGCGCCTACAACGATATGCTCAGTGCACATCAAGTGTACAAAGATTATCCCGACCAAATTAAACAAGCTCTTGCACCGCTTGGTCATACAGCTCAAGTTGCAGGCGGCGTTCCAGCAATGTGCGACGGCGTAACGCAAGGTCAAGCAGGAATGGATATGTCTTTATTCTCTCGTGATTTGATTGCTCAATCGACTGCATTTTCACTGAGCCATAATATGTTCGATGGCACATTGTTACTTGGTATCTGCGATAAAATTGCTCCCGGCCAACTGATGGGAGCCCTTTCATTTGCTCATCTGCCGACTGCTTTTATTCCTGCCGGTCCAATGTCGACAGGTCTCACTAACGATGAAAAAGTCGATATTCGTCAAAAACACGCAGCGGGACTGGCTGACAATACAGCCCTACTCAATATGGAATGTGCTTCTTACCACTCTCCGGGAACCTGTACGTTCTACGGCACGGCCAATACAAATCAGTTGGTGTTCGAAGCGATGGGCTTAATGCTCGCAGGTTCTGCATTTGTTGCACCGAATTCCAAACTGCGCCACGCATTAACGAAACATGCTGCAATACGTCTTGCGGCAATGACTCCAGGCTCTGCCTACTTCAGGCCACTAATGGATGTGATCACAGAAAAGAGTATCGTCAATGGTCTCGTTGCACTGCTCTCCTCTGGGGGAAGTACAAACCATACCATTCACTTGCTCGCTGTAGCTCGTGCTGCTGGTATTATCCTGACTTGGCAAGATATTAGTGATTTATCGGAAGTGATACCACTGCTTGTCAATGTGTACCCAAATGGTTCAGCTGATATAAATGACTTTGAGCAAGCTGGCGGCGTACCAATGTTAATGACCCGCTTGCACCAAGAGCAGTTATTGCACTGCGATGTCAAACCCGTATTTGGTGAATTCATCGACCAATTGAAATCACCAATATTAGTGGGTGAAAGCATTGAATGGCAGTTTAATAACGCGAGCAAAAAACCAAGCGTGATTGCCCTGCCAAACCAGGTATTCCAACGTACTGGAGGCATAAAAGTATTGTCTGGCAATATTGGCCAAGCGGTGATGAAAGTCTCCGCCGTGGCTGAGCAACATCGCATTGTTGAAGCGCCCGCCAAAGTGTTTGCTTGCCAACATCAGGTTGAGCAGGCGTATCAACGCGGCGAGCTCAATCAAGATTGCGTGGTTGTGGTCCGCTTCAATGGACCAGCGGCCAATGGCATGCCTGAGCTGCATAAGTTAATGCCAATTTTGGGCAACTTACAAAAAGCAGGCTATCAGGTTGCGTTAGTGACCGATGGGCGTTTGTCCGGCGCTTCTGGTAAAATTCCTGCGGCTATTCACGTCTCACCTGAAGCATTAAGAGGCGGCGCAATTGCGCTTATTGAAGAGGGAGATAGGATCCGCGTCGATGCGGTGACAGGCCGATTAGAAAACTTAACGCCAACCGAAGGCCGCGATAGCGCCACCTGTGATACTGAGCTTACACAGCAAACTTGGGGGCGCGATCTGTTTAAAGTGTGTCGAGACAATGTTTCTGCCGCCGACCAAGGCGCTTCTTTCTTATTCCCATAGTCACGTAAAGCATTAAAGTGGCATGGTTAGCCACTTTAATGCTCAATGATACGAAAATATGATTCGCTATAGGCTCTCACCATTAGTCACACTAAACCCTAAGTCAAACACGCGTTGTTCTAGGGTCTCACCCGCTAACACTGCCAGTAACAGCTCTGCACTTTTTTTGCCAATCTCAAAGCGTGGGGTTTCCACACTGGTTAACTTCGGTGATATCGCTTGACCAATATCCAAAGCGTTGTACCCCACTATCGAAATATCTTGAGGCACTTTCAGCCCTTTATATGCACACTTCATCATGGCACCAATCGCAATATCATCATTGGTACAAAACACACCATTGAGATCTGGTATTTCTTGAAGCGCCTGCTCCAAAAGCTCTCCCCCCAATGTAAAACTCGAATGCTCTTCGGTCAGAATATGCTTCGGCTTTAATCCGGCGTTGATCATGGCTCGGTCATAACCGGTCATACGAAGCTGTGTACGGGTATCTAGCCGCGCACCAAAATAAGCAATGTTGCGTTTGCCACTTTGCACCATGTTGCTCACTACATGAAATGCCGCTTGCTCATGATCAAGCCCTACCGCCATATCGATTGGCTCCGTTGGCAGCTCCATTGTTTCCACCACAGGTACTCCCGCAGCCTTAAGCATTTGTAATGTTCTTTCGCTATGATGAGTCTCGGTTAAAATCAGTCCATCAACTTGATACGACAACAACGAGGCAATTTTTTCCTCTTCTTCTTGCACGCTATAACCGAAGTGAGCAATCAAAGTATCATAGCCTCGAGCTTTGGTTACATACTCGATACCTTGAACCAAATTGGCGAATACTTGGTTTGAAAGGGAAGGTAAAAGAATGCCAATCGCCTTACTGGATGACTTGGACAACATCGCTGGCGCTCGGTTTTGTATATAACCTAACTCTTCGATCACTGCCGCAATTTTCGCTTGGGTAGCAAAAGCGACAGAATTTGGATCACGCAGAAAACGCGAGACGGTCATTTTGGTGACACCAACACGGTCAGCAATATCTTGCAGCGTGGGTCTAGTTTTACGTTGTTTACTATTCATTGTTATTATTTATTCCAACCGAATGTTACTGTAACATTAAACCTCATGACAAACATGCATTTCAATCTTTATATTGCCTCTTTAGCTCGTGCTTGCTGGAACAACAGCGCTATTTGCGTGACCCAATATCACAATTATCAATAAACGCCTTAATTATCCCTAAAATAACCTTGCTTTATTGACCCTACGCCCCAAGAAAGAAAAAGTAAGGCAGAACTCCACTTTTAACGGTTCTTTGATTCACCGCAATGCGGGTTTTCTTCTGCCAGATTAAATATACGCTTTCACTTTGAAGCTGCATTCTAAGGATAAAAAAGATGTCTGATGTACCAACCACCGTTGAATATACGGTTGAAACCCTGCAACCTGTCGTTGAATCTTCTGGCTCTATTTGGGGTTACGTCGCTGGCGGTGTCGTATTAGCGATTCTACTTGGCTATTTCGGTTTCAAAAGACTGAATAAACCGGCTTTTGTCATCAAGCAGATGCGTAAACGCAACCGCAAAGAGATGAAAAAACAAGGTGTTGAGAGTACCGAATCAATGGCCGATCTAGACCTTCTGTTAGATGCAGTACAAGAATATGCAACGCAGCAGTCAATGAGCGGAACTGCAATGGTTCAGTTACTTGCTCCACTTAATGATGCAAGCAAAATGAAATCTGCGGGGGATTTCTACCATTCAATGGCCTACATTGCCAAAAGCATTAATAACCTGACGCTGGCCAAAACGTTACAGAATAAATCAAAGCAAGTTCGTTCAAGCTCGCCCCTGATGGCTGGTTTGTTAAAACGTGCTGGTGTTTAGTACGACTTAGCTTTCATCTCCAGTATGGGCCATAACGCTAGTAAAGATAGCGTTGTGGCTTATCCTCCCTCCCCTCATTTAGCCTTACGATGCTCTTCTGTAGCAAGTCTCGACCGTATATCAAACAATGAATATCATTTATTCGCACACGATCAAAATCAAATACCTATCCAATTGAAAATATTCAGCTAAAGTTGTTATAGATATTTTTAAAAATATCACGACACGCTATCATGTGATAAAAGATGTGTGTACTCAGCAGGAAAAAGATAATGGATGTATCGAAAGAAGTACGCCCGAAAGCTGCTTTAAAGTTAAATAAGACGATCTTAAATGCACTTTGGCTGCCTTTGATTATTCTTATCTTTGGTTTATTTACCGCAAGTCATTTTAATCAACTGCATCAAACAAAGCGAATTGAGCATATAAAACATGATTTATCCGATCGATTGCAGCAGATTAGCGATGGAGTAGCGGAAAAGGTCACCCTATATCAATATGGGATACGCGGCTTTAGAGGTGCAGTAATGACTGCAGGGGTCGATGCATTTGATTATGACCAGATGTTTCGCTATACCCAGACTCGTGACTATCCCAAAGAATTTCCAGGTGCTCGTGGCTTTGGGTTTATCCGCTTTGTTGAACCACAACAAAAAGAAGCTTTCCTTGAACGAGCTCGCCTAGACAGACCAGATAAAACTTTCAATATTCGCTCGCTTTCAAAGCACAATAATAGTTTATTTGTCATCCAATACATTGAGCCAGAAGATCGTAATAAACAAGCCGTTGGCTTGGACATTGGTTCAGAGGCGATGCGTCGTGCCGCAGCTTTAGATGCTGCGAAAAATAACTCGGTACGTCTCACCGCCCCGATTACTCTAGTGCAAGCCAATAAAAAAGCACTGCAAGGTTTTCTAATACTAATGCCAGTCTACAACACCAATAAAATATCGGATTCATCTTCTGTAGAAGAGCGTTTAAGTAAACTAAGAGGCTGGAGCTATGCGCCAATTTTGATAGACGAAGTGCTAAGTGCTGTGGCTGGCCTCAATGACGATGTTATTCTAACCATAGGTGATATCAATTACGGTACTTCAAATCATTTTTTCACTCGCGGCTCAATTCAAAATAGGACCCCTTATCAAGTCACTCAAACCATTGATTTGTTTGGACGTCAATGGGAACTCAATCTTATCGCTACCAATAAGTTTATCGAATCCCTACCATTAAAGGCTTACAAACAGACTTATCGAGAAATTTTGACGGTCACATTACTGCTCATGTTGATTGTATTTATTATTCAAATGATACGTTCACGTCGTGCTCAGTTAACCAACCACAAAATTGAACTCGCTCAAGCTAGGGAAGCAACACTGACGGAAAGCAATCTTCAATTAGAAAAATTAGTAAACCAAAGAACAGAAGAAATTTCACAAGTAAATGCTCTTCAACGTAGTATTTTAAGTAGTGCAGGTTACGCTATTATTGCGACTGATTTCGATGGGGTAATCACTGTATTTAACCCTTCAGCAGAAAAAATGATCGGCTACAGTGCCAGTGAACTGGTGGGAAAAAAAACACCAGCGATATTTCACCTACCTGAAGAGGTAGCTCGACGAGCAGAAGAACTCTCGTTAGAGCTAGGAGAAACTGTAGAAGCCGGATTTGATGCCTTTGTCGCTAAAGCAAAATTAGGCAAATCCGATATTAATCACTGGACCTACGTCAGTAAAAACGGTCAATACATTCCAGTTAAACTCTATGTCGGTGGATTAAGAGATGATCACGGTCAGTTAGTCGGCTTCTTAGGTATAGCTTATGACTTAACCGAACAGTTACAAAAAGAAAAAGAACTAGCGAAAGCCAAAGAGCAAGCCGAGTACGCAAACCAAGCGAAGTCTGATTTTTTAGCGAACATGAGCCATGAAATTCGCACCCCAATGAATGCTATTTTGGGATTACTGCAGATGACTCTCAATACAGAGTTAAGTAGCCAACAAACCGATTACTTAAATAAGACTAAAAGTGCGGCTCAGTCGCTACTCATTCTTTTGAATGACATTTTAGATTTCTCTAAAGTAGAAGCCGGAAAACTCGAATTAGAGCAATCTCCATTCTCACTGCCGGAACTGCTACAAGAGACTGGAATACTCCTATCCTCAAGCCTTAAAAACAAAGCCATTGAAATCATTTATCAAGTTGCGCCAGATGTTCCAACCATCTTGATCGGCGACAGCTTACGCCTGCGGCAAATATTGTTAAATTTAGCCGGCAACGCCATAAAATTCACCAATAGCGGTGAAATTAAAATATCCATAGAAACACAACAAGTTTCAGACAATAACTGCACCTTGCTATTTAAAGTATCTGACACGGGTATTGGGATGACTCAAGAGCAGCAAGCGATTATTTTTAATGGCTTTAGTCAGGCAGAGGCGTCTATTAGCCGAAAATATGGTGGTACAGGCCTAGGTTTATCAATCGTTAACCGATTAGTCAATCTAATGCAAGGTGACATTAGCGTGACAAGTCAACTTGGTGAAGGGAGCGAATTCGCTTTCACCATTACCTTAGATTTCTCACCAGTATGCACTGACATTTACTCACATATTACACATGGTTTAAAAATATTGTTGGTTGAAGATAATGAAACCGCACGCCTAATCCTTCAAGACACACTTCAAAGACTCGGCTGCCAAGTCTTTGCCGCGCCTAATGCCGATAAGGCTTTAACACAGCTAAACCACTTAGCTCAACAAGATGAGGTGATTGATCTCGCATTTGTTGATTGGAAACTGCCGGATATGGATGGATTGGCCCTTACTCGCGCAATCAAAAACCAAAAAAACATCAAAAAAATACCGTTGGTTATCATGATTACTGCCTTTGGCCGAGAAATTCTCGATAAGCATTTAGAAGCCACCCATGAGCTTTTAGAAACCGTTTTAATAAAACCAGTAACGCCAGAGCTGATAAAACAAACCATTATCAATGTACTTCAAAGTAAGAGCGCGACACTTGAAGAAACACAGATTACAAAAAATTCAAACGATACCTTAGCGGGGATCAATATATTACTTGTTGAAGATAATCCGACTAACCGTTTGGTCGCAACTGAATTGCTCAGTCAACGCGGTGCAACCATTATTGAAGCAGAAAGTGGCTTTAAGGCACTAGAAATACTACAAAATCAGCAATTCTCCCTAGTATTGATGGATATTCAAATGCCCGACATGGACGGTTATGAAACCACTCGTCAGATCCGACAAAATATGAAGCTTAACCAACTACCAATATTAGCAATGACTGCCAATGCACGACCAGAAGACAAAGCCGCCTGTTTAGCTGCAGGTATGAATGAGCACATCGCCAAACCTTTTGAAATCAATGATGTGATTCAAAAAATTCAACACTTCGTTACTCAAAGCTCTGCTCCAACAGACCTGCCAGTAGAACGACAAACTGTGGCTTCCCGCAATCAAAGAATATCAGTACAAGCCCAAGAGTATGCAGATAAACATGGTATTGAACTTCATCAAGCGATAACTCGCATCGGTGATATCTCTGTTTACCTAAAAGTAGTTAATCAATTTGTTATTGATATGCAGGAAGCTATATCACAATTGCAAGCGGCTGAACTTGTTACTGATGTGGCATTGCGTGTCTACCACAGTTTAAAAAGCGGCTCAGCAAGCTGTGGACTCATACCATTGTCGAAAAAGTTAGAGAAAGCGGAATACGAATGTTCAATAGCAACCACGGAAACGATGAAAAGAAATGGTAGCTTATTAGCCGACGTTCTATTTGCCCAATCGCAACTGAAATCATTGATCAATTTACTCAGCGACGAGCAACCAACAACTGCAACACCACCCGCTATGGATAAAGCAATATTTAGAGAAAAACTGCTGATGCTCGAGCGATGTTTCAACACTTCAAATATGGAGGCGACGACAGTATTTGAAGAAATCTCAGCACAATTAAAAACGGTTGATGAAGAATTAACCAAACAACTTGCAGAACAAGTGCAAAATTTGGCGTTTGAACAAGCAGCTGCAATACTAAAAGAAATCATGAAATGCTAGGAGTTTTCTGATGCTATCTAATTATGATTTATCAAGCTTTAATAAGAAAACTGACTTCACAGTACTCATCGTTGATGATCAGCCAACCAATATTCAGCTTATCTATCAGTTATTGAAAGATGAGTATCAGATATTGATGGCGACATCAGGAAAGCAAGCAATCAGCGTTTGTAAAGAAAGCCAACCCGACTTGGTATTACTCGATGTCATCATGCCTGAAATAGATGGTTTACAAACCTGCCACTTGCTCAAAAATGACCCAACGATTGCTAATATACCTGTTATTTTTATTACTGGACTAACCGCACAAGAAGATCAAGATGCATGCTGGGAAGCTGGCGGCGTGGATTTTCTTAAAAAACCCTTTAATGTCAATACGTTAAGAAATCGCATCAAAGCTCACTTAACGCTAAAACACCAAGCTGATCTGCTAAGATCTTTAGCGTATTTAGACGGTCTTACCGGCCTTAACAATCGCCGCTATTTCGATCAATACTTAAAGTCTCACTTAGCGCAAGCTTACCGAAAAAAACAGCCGCTTTCGTTATTACTGATCGATATTGATTATTTTAAACAATATAACGACACATTTGGTCACTTGGAAGGTGATGACTGTTTAAAGAAAGTCGCCACCGCTTTACATCAATGCTGCCGAAGACCGACCGATATCGCAGCGCGGTATGGGGGCGAAGAGTTCGCCATTATTCTTCCTGAAACAGACCAAGAAGGTATTTGGGAAGTGGCCAGCCTTGTTCAAGATCAGATCAAAGCGCTAAGTATCGACCACCCAGCGGCGGAAAACGGTTTTTTGACCATCAGCATTGGGGGGGCTGTCGATCTAGAAGGTACTCATTCATCGGAGCAATTAATCGCATTAGCCGACAAAATGCTTTATCAAGCAAAAGGCACTGGACGAAACCAAACATGTATTACCTGTGAAAAGAGAGCAGAGCAAGACAAACCAATCCTTTCTTAAGGTAATCAAAACATAGAAGATAAGGATATCTCCTTGCTGTAAAACTTCATCAACCCTTATTTAACAAATATTTATCGCCTGAATTTATTATTCGTTTAGGTGCACATTTTTGCATAGCTATCGTTAACAACCTACGTCAATTGCAGTATTACTGGTAATAAGTTTAGGGCAACCACAAAGCTACATCGAGAGCTCATTTTATCGGGTGGACTCCCAATGCAGTATTTGAACCCTCCAGCTGTAGACATAACCACCACCGAGTTCTTACGCCTACCCCTGCCTGCCGTTCATTAAAGCTTGCCCATCAACAATTTTTTAATTGATTAGGAGACTCACTATGAGTGATATTGCACTTTCTATCAGCATTCTTTCGCTGGTGGCTGTGCTTGGGTTGTGGATTGGTAACTGGCGAGTATATGGGGTTGGTTTAGGTATCGGTGGAGTGCTGTTTGGTGGCATTCTCGTCGGGCACTTTACTGGATCTTGGGGAATCGTCCTTGACTACAATACCTTGCACTTTATTCAAGAATTCGGACTTATCTTATTCGTTTACACCATTGGCATTCAGGTTGGTCCTGGTTTTTTCTCTTCGTTACGAAGCTCTGGGCTTAAGCTCAATGCTTTTGCTGCCCTTGTCGTATTATTAGGTTGTATCGTTACGGTCGCCCTTTATTACCTGTTTGACGTTCCACTGCCTGTCATTCTTGGCGTGTTTTCCGGTGCGGTCACCAATACTCCTTCTCTCGGCGCAGGGCAACAGATCTTAACCGAACTAGGCGCCCAACATAACTTACTCGATTTAACTGGGATGGGCTACGCGATAGCTTACCCATTTGGCATCTGTGGTATTTTGCTAACCATGTGGCTACTGAGAGTCATATTTCACGTGAGTGTTGATGCAGAAGCCGACGAATTTGAAATCAAAAATGGCCATAAAAAAGAAAGCTTACATACCATCAACATCGCCATCAAAAACCCGAACCTCAATGGGTTACTTTTAAAGGATATTCCCGCTTTAAGTGAAGGGGATATTGTCTGCTCTCGCTTAAAACGTGGTGAACAACTTTCTGTGCCAAAACCCGATTCACGAGTAGAAGTGAACGACCTATTGCATCTCGTCGGCGATAAACAAGCGCTTGATAAAGCTCGCTTGGTGATTGGTGAAGAAGTTGATGCATCACTCTCAACACGAGGTACGGAACTGCGTGTACAACGCTTGGTCGTTACCAATGAAATCGTGTTGGGCAAAAAACTGCGCGATTTAGATCTTAAAGAGAAATACGATGTCGTCGTCTCACGCTTAAACCGCGCAGGGGTCGAACTAATCCCAACCAGCCAATCTACTCTGCAATTTGGTGACATTCTTAATTTAGTCGGTCGCCAAGAAGCCATTGAAGCGGTAAGTGGTATGGTTGGTAACGCGCACCAGAAACTCCAACATGTGCAAATGCTCCCCGTATTTGTTGGGATTGGACTTGGTGTTGTATTGGGATCAATTCCTTTTTACCTACCCGGTTTTCCTGCGGCGATCAAACTTGGCTTAGCGGGTGGACCACTGATTGTCGCTCTAATTTTGGCCCGTATCGGTAGCATAGGTAAAATGTATTGGTTCATGCCACCGAGTGCTAACTTAGCACTACGTGAAATTGGCATTGTGCTGTTTTTGGCAGTCGTAGGACTAAAATCTGGCGGTAATTTTGTCGAGACTCTCGTACAAGGAGACGGAGTCAGTTGGATGGGATATGGCGCGCTCATCACAGCAATTCCATTAATCACTGTAGGAATTTTAGCTCGCGTGCTGGGGCATATTAACTATCTCACTATTTGCGGGATGTTAGCCGGTTCGATGACCGATCCACCCGCCCTTGCCTTTGCTAATGCACTACATGAAACCAGTGGTGCATCAGCTTTAGCTTATGCCACCGTTTATCCATTAGTCATGTGTTTACGTATCTTATCACCGCAAATATTGGCGTTGATACTATGGGCAATGTAGCGTGTTGAAATAAATAGAGATTCTTCTATGTTTGTTTAAGCTCACTTGAGAAAAAGGTGACCAGTAAGGTCACCTTTTCATTATATTAAATGATTGATTATACCAATCACAGTAAATAAGTGTTCAGAAATAGCGCAGGAAAAAGGCTTGAGAACAAGGCAGCTCTTTTCGATAAGAAGTTTCGATAAGTAGTTATTCTACAATCAAAAATTCTAACGCAGTTATCGAGCATTTTAACCAACTAGGGGCTTTGATGCGTAATTCAATGGAACTAAATCAAGAACCCGCGATCTGATCTGCTACCTCCACACTCTCTCGTAGTCCTATGCCTAAGCCTCGTTACAAAACAGCCAACTGGAGCAATACAACCAATCACTCATTAACCGTGGTTTTCTGTATTCACAGAATAAAAATAAATTTATTTTCTGATTTATCTTACGTTCATCAAAGAGAGCTAACTCATTCAATTTTAAACAATTTCTCATCAATACTTGTTTTTAATACGCGAAGTGATGGTTTCATCCTTCAAATAGGATTACGAGTTGTGAGATTTTGTTCCTAATATTCACTTCGAAGCAAACGAGATGCTTTTTTAATTAAATAATCCAACAAATATGAGTGACAGATTATTCGTTAGATTATTTGAGTCCTATATTTATTAGTAAGAGTAAAATTGTCATGGAAATTATTTCTAATCTATTTGAAATGGCACCATTTGTTGCTCTCTTTATTACGCTCTCTCTAGGTTATATGGTAGGTAAAATTACCATTGGTCGATTTGTTCTTGGTGGTGTTGCCGGAACATTATTAATGGGTGTAATTATTGGGCAATTTGGTGTTCATATTGATCCCGGCGTAAAAAGCATTTTCTTTGCGCTCTTTATTTACGCAGTAGGTTATCAAGGTGGCGCGCAGTTCTTCAAAGCATTGAATTTTAGAACCATCAACATTCTACTTTCTGCTGTAGTGATGACGGTTTCCGGCCTGCTTTGTGTATTAGCAGCTGCTTGGATGTTCAACCTAGACAGAGGCACGGCAGCAGGCCTAGCGGCGGGTGGTTTGACTCAATCGGCAATCATAGGTACAGCGGGTGATGCGATCGCACGTCTTGGCGGTGTGACAGAAGAAGCGAAGCACCTAATGCAGACCAATGTTGCAGTGGGCTACGCAGTAACATACATCTTTGGTTCGCTTGGTCCAATTCTTATGGTGACGTGGGTATTCCCAACATTGATGAAGTGGGATATCCGAGCAGAAGCAATTGCTCTAGAGGAGAAAAACTCGAATGGCAAGCACGAGCTAGCACCGGGTGAATTCAATGCAGTAACAGCATTGGTTACACGAGCATTTAAGGTGAGCAAAGATGACGGGCTAGCAGGTAAAACCTTAGCTCAGTTAAATCAACAATCGTTGGCGGCTTGTATTGAGTTAATTCAACGCGATGGCAAAGCCCTAGAGGTGGACAAATACACCGCGCTGAAAGAAGGCGACGTCATTGTTGTCACTGGTCGTCGCAATGCGGTACATCAGCTGCAAGATGGTTTGGCAGACAACGAGATTGCACTTCCAGAGGGCTATGAAGTTATTGAAGAAAACCGCCAACTGATTGCTGACAACCGCAAACTGATTGGTAAGTCACTGCAAGAGATCAAAGAGGCTTCGAACCAAGGCTCTATGCGCGGCATTTATGTGACGGACTACATTCGTGAAGGCAGCTCTATCGAAATGACGCCGGATCTTGTGGTGAAGAAAAACGACGTCATCCAGCTTACAGGTACAGCAAAAGACATCAATCGCGTTGAGAAAAACATTGGTCAGCGAATGGGCTCAGCAAACGTGACTGACTTAATCGTGCTTGGTATGGGCATGGTAGTGGGCCTATTAATTGGTCTAATCAGCTTTAAGATTGCTGGTATTCCCGTCACGATAGGCTCTGGTGCAGGTTGTTTGATCTCAGGTTTGATCGTCGGTTGGTTGCGTAGCCGCAATCCGCATGTTGCTCAGTTTCCTGTGGGTGCCGCGAACTTTATTCGAGATTTCGGTCTGGCAGCATTTGTGGGCATCGTTGGTCTTGAAGCTGGTCCTCAAGCGGTCGACACCATTAAAGAGCACGGCATGTCTCTGTTGTTCTTAGGTATGGCAGTCACCATCATTCCTCAGTTTATTTCGTTCTTCTTCTCATACTATGTATTGAAGATTAAGAACCCAGTTGAAGCATTAGGTTGTGTTACGGGTGGACGAAGTGCGAACCCAGCATTCGCTGCTTTAATGGAAAAAACAGGTAACGCAACACCGGTATTCTCATTCACCGTGACTTATGCAGTAGCCAATGTACTGCTCACCCTATGGGGACCAATTATTGTCGGCATTATTACTTTAAACGCAGGCATGTGATTTAAATAAATTAGAGAAATCTTATCTCCTAATTAATTAGGAGATAAGGGAAGTATTATCCAAATTTCAGTAAATAAAATATTAAGGTAAATATTATGACTACGCAAAATACAGCGATTGATTTTTCAAAGTTTGCAGATTTAAGCCCATTTGAATTAAAAGACAAACTCATTGAAGTGGCACAAACTGTTCCTGACCGCATTTTATTAGATGCAGGTCGTGGTAACCCAAATTTTTTAGCGACACTACCACGTAAGGCATTCATTCGTTTAGGTGAATTCGCGGTGATGGAAGCTGAGCGTACCTATTCATACCTTGATAGTGGTTTTGGTGGCATTCCAGATGGAATGGGTATCGTTGAACGTTTTGACACGTTCGCGAGCAATAATAAGCAAGACCAAGGTGTGCAGTTTATCGAAAAGTCGCTGAGCTACGCGAAAGACCGTCTAGGTCTACAGAAGCAAGCATTCTTGAATGAACTGGTTAACGCATACCTAGCGTGTAACTACCCAGTGCCACCTCGCATGCTGACAAACATTGAAACCGTCGTGAAGCAGTACATCGCAGAAGAAATGTATGGTCCTATGCCGATCACAACAGATTTCGATCTGTTTGCAACGGAAGGTGGCACCGCATCAATGACTTACACGTTCCAAACGATGTTTAACAACGGTCTAATCAAAAAAGGCGATAAAGTTGCTTTGATCACGCCAATCTTTACTCCTTATTTAGAGATCCCGGAGCTTTCTGAATATGAATTGGAGGTTGTTGAGTTACGCCTTGATGAGACAACATGGCAACTACCAATGTCTGAAATCCAGAAACTGGCGGATACAGACATCAAACTGCTTTGTGTCGTTAACCCTGCGAACCCAGCATCAGTAAAATTCTCGGATGAGACGCTAGATAACTTAACGAACTTCGTCAATGAACAACGCAGTGATTTATTCATCATTACTGATGACGTATACGGCACGTTTGCAGACGATTTTGTATCACTGTTTGCGAAACTGCCATACAACACGCTTTGCGTATACTCGTTCTCTAAATACTTCGGTGCAACAGGCTGGCGCTTAGGCTCGATTGCGATTCAGCACAACAACGTGTTTGACGACGCAATGCGTAGCCTTCCAGAAGCGCGTCAACTTGAGTTGGACGATCGTTACAAAACGCTAACTCCGGAACCTCGTGAAATCAAGTTTATTGACCGTATCGTAGCCGATAGCCGCAGCGTTGCACTTAACCACACGGCAGGTTTGTCGCTTCCTCAACAAGTTCAAATGGCACTGTTCGCTCTGAACTGCTTAATGGACTCAGAGCAAAACTACAAAGCAGCATGCAAACGCATCATCCGTGAGCGTTACAAAACCCTATACAAAAACATGGGTGTAGAAATTGAAGAAAACAAAGATCGTGTGGACTACTACACACTGCTTGAGCTCGATACTCTGGGCGGTAAATTGTACGGACCAGTCTTCGTTGAATGGTTCAAAGCGAACGAGAAGGGCAAGGACTTCCTGTTCCGCCTTGCACATGAAACCGGCGTTATCTTACTTCCGGGCAAAGGCTTCGATGTAGTTCATGCTTCAGTTCGTGTTTCCCTGGCAAACCTTACTCACCACGAATACGAACTTATTGGTCGTGCAACGCGCAAAGTGTTGGATGAGTACTTTGCCGAGTTCCAAGGCTAATTAATCTAGCCCAATAAGAATAAGCCTCGGCGTTGTCGAGGCTATTCCGACCAAATAAGCACAGTGTCGTACATTATGTTTATTTGGTCGCCAAGCTAACAAATTTCGCAACTAAGAGAGAAGTGCTAAAAAAAACGTTCACGATCTTACCCTGCGGCTTAATGTTGTCACCGCTTATAATTGTGATTCCATTGGTAATATTTTTGCCAGGTTATTTTTGGTGCGATCCCACCAACTGCTGTAGGGATCTTTAGTGTATCGAATAGCCTTACCTTCTTTCATTTTAGTCCAGACAATATCGCCATCTTCAAGAGTCAGTTTAAACGCAATCGTATCAATATAGTCATCAAACTTCTGGGCAAGATAACGACCCAACGCCTCAGATTTAGTCAAAATACCGATTTCGGTATTTTCATTACGAGAGCGTGGATCTAAATTAAATGAACCAATAAAAGCCAAATGTCGGTCCATTACATAGTACTTCGCATGTAAGCTCAATTTTGATGCATTAGAAGGGCGTTTTTTATTAGACTGCTCATATAATTCATCCAGCGCTTGACTATCTATCTCATGCAGTTCGACACCCATTTCCAGTAGTGCTTTTCGGTATTTAGAGTAACCAGTGTGTACCAGTGATACATCATTAGACATCATTGAGTTAGTGAGGATTTTAACTTTTACCCCACGATCAACGATCTCTTGAAATAGCTCTAGTCCGTCTTTTCCAGGTACAAAATAAGGAGAGATGATGATTAATTCTTCCTTGGTTGCTGTCACATAAGGGTGCAATTTAGGTGCTAGGTTATATTCTTGCTTATCACGAGATGAGACTATTTTACTAGGATCATCGTACAACACTGCGGTTTTTCCTACATATGGGACCTTTTTATTCTCTTTAATGAGTTCAATAAAGTGGTCGTCATTGACCACCTCAACATATTGTGACTTTTTGTTGTCTTTTATAAATGTATCAAAACTCGCAGAAAGCGCAGTTAAATCACTGGCCTGGGGTCGATAGTCAGTGAGTAGCTCAATGTTGTAGCTAAGGCTATTATTCCAAAAAAGATCAAAGGCTTGTTGAACCTCTTTAACCGATTCTCCTGCAAAAACAACGTCCAGATCACCAAAAGAGACCTCTTCAGAAGCCGTAAAATACTCATCAGCTAAATTGCGGCCACCTAAAATGGCAACGCTACCATCGACAGTAAAGGATTTGTTGTGCATACGTCGAGTCACCTTCCCCAGCTTGGTGACATATTGGATTGTCCGACTTTCACCACGGACAAATGGGTTAAAAACTCGCACTTCAAAATTAGGGTGTGCATTGAGGCGTTCAATACTATTGTCTTTACCACCCAAATCTATGTCATCAACCAATAATCTCACGCGAACCCCGCGCTCGGCCGCTTGCCATAACGCCGCAACGATTAAGCCACCACTTAAATCGGAGTGAAACAGGTAATATTGAAGATCAATACTCTCTTGTGCATCTTCGATTAACGCGATACGTGTAACAAAAGAGTCTACTCCTGTCTCGAGTAAAAACATGAATGTCTCATCGGATGCTAAGCCGAGTTTCTGACGCTGTTCTTCAACGCTGACACTTAATTGGCTGGTATCTGACTGATACAATGCGGTGCTCGGTGACGTGGTATTGTCAGGTAAACTGGAACATGCAACCAGAAGAGTACATAGAAAGAGGCAGAGAAAGTTTTTAATCAAAATAATTCCCACAATGAATGACTTAGTGTTGATTTAAGCTGGTATCATATAAATATTCAAGGCTAAATTCCAGGGTGAGAGCACGTGTGATCTGCTCCAGCCAGACTGGACACTTCATTAAGCGACATTTTGCTGTTCAAAGTTAACTGGTCATGGTGTCTTTCTTTACAACCTTATGCAAACCGTAGATCTGAGACTCATGTAAAGTGAGCTCTCTTGCTGCCACAGCTACTCCCACTATCTCCGCTAACTTCAGGGCTTCGGCTTTAAATTCAAGAGAATGGATAATACGTTTCTTTTTGTTTGTCATGGTTCACCTCGTTAGTGATTGTACTCACTTAACTCGGTGTCCAAAACTGATGGTGCGGATCATCTTCTGAAAGTTACAAAAGCGGCCACAATTGTTTTTGTGGCCGCTTTTAGACACGCTAGTGAGTGATGCGACTCGGTCCATTACGCACTAAATCTTGACCAGTTTGGAACACTTCTTCTGTCACCCAACGTGATAGTAATAATTGATGTTTATCATCTAATACTGCAATAAAACGACGACCATCCTTGTTACTTGTTGCCAAAGCCAACCCCGCCACATTGGTTAAACCCAAACCACCACTTTCTACAGCAATGATAAAGGCTTCTAGATCTACTAGGTTAGTGATGATGTCTGTTTCATTGTTCATGTTGCTATTCTCTGTAGAGCTAAATTGATAATGCGGGAATGTTGCGATATTTACTTAGTTAATGCAACTTTCTATTGTGAACCACTCCTACCAATAAGTGTGTAAGCGGCGTTACTAAAACATACTCTTTTAACCAAGAATTATGGCATGTAATTGCTATTATAAAAAATAGTTCAGAGATGCCGTCACTAAACAAGTTTAAGAAGACTGGCCAATAATAAGTAAAGGCGAGTTAGGCAACCGGCTCTAGCTCGCCAATTTATATTCCCTAGCTCATAATCCAATTTGCTTTGTAATTCCTAATCCGTTGGCAAACTCCCGATCATGACTGACAAGAATAAAACCACCACGATAACCATTTAGAGCTTGAGCGAGCATTATCTTCGAGTCGAGATCAAGGTGGTTATCTGGTTCATCGAGTAATAACAACGGTTGAGCCCGCTGGTGGCTAACGATCAACATCGCCAGTTTCATCTTCTCTCCACCACTGAGCATACTGCCCATCTTAAAGACACTATCACGACGAAAGCCGATACCTGCCAGTAGTGTCCTCGCATCGCTCTCTTTCATTCCCTCACATTGCTGTATCAAGTTGTCCAATATTGATAGGTTGGAACAAATTACACCAAAATGCTGGTCAAGATAATACAGAGGTGTATTGATCTGTAATTCCCCCTGTTGGAGCAACCGTTTTCCAAGTATAGTTTTCAACAAGGTTGATTTGCCGCTACCATTTTTACCCACTAGATGCACTTTGTCGGTCGCATAAACTTGTAAGGTAATTGGTATCGCACTACCAAAAGGTAATACCCCTTCAAATATGGAAATTACTTTACGAGAGCGGCTTTGGCTGTCTGCCAGATACAACTTCTGACTCTTCAGTTGATCTTTTCTCGACTTAAGAGCCTGCTCTTTTTCTTCTAAATGCACTTGCCGAAGTTGCTCATTCTTATTACGACTCGAAGCACGTGCCGTCGCTTTATCTTTCTTGCCATCAAGTAGAAGCTTGGACTGACTGCCCTCTTTACGCAACTTATTACCTTGAGCTGCTCTTTGCTCAGCTTTTTCTCGATTGCGCTGCGCTTGTTCTTCCAGCTGCTTTTTCTGCTTATCGACATTAGCTAGCTGACGCTCAACCGCTTGTAACTCGGTTCGTTTAGTCTCAGCATAAGAAGCATAGTTACCACCGAAAACTTGTAAACCAAGGCCGGATAATTCCCAAACTTCTTCTACTTCACACAGCAATTCACGGTCGTGGCTGATGACTAAAATCGCCCCTTCAAAAGCACGCATAGATTGAATCAACCACTGCTTAGCATCAGTATCGAGGTGGTTGGAAGGCTCATCCAGAATAAGTAGCTCAACATCACTTTCAAACAGTTGCCAAAGCTGTAATAGAGCCAATTGCCCACCACTGAGTTGCGCACAAGGAAAATCTAGATCTAATGGTAACCCCATATCACGGAGTTGCTGAATTAGTCGCGTGGCGAGATCCCACTCTTCCTCAACCAATTCGAACCAATGTTCTGAACAATCCCCCGATTCAATACGCTTTAGCGCTTCAATGACATCGTCTTTACCTAGGAACTGCACAATAGAAAGTTCAACGGAAAGTAAATGCGAAGGTTGTTGACGGTAGACAGCCACTGATCGTGACAAAGTAACGGTGCCACCAGATGGCGTCTGCTCACCACTTAAAATCGAAATGAACACCGATTTACCCACACCGTTGCGTCCGACCACACCAACACGGCTCTTGGTCATTGAGCATGACAGTTGCTGAAATAGTATATCGCCATTATCAAATTGATGGCTGATATTATAAGCCTGTAAGACTGGCATAATTTGCCTCCTGCTTGACAGCAGGGCGGGATCGCACTTTGTTAACAGATGTGATCTAATAACCTCAAACCCTTTGCTATGTGCCCATTTTGAACTTAATTGAACATTTGTCAGTCGTTGAAGATACCCGTTCTGACATTAATCAAAA
>NZ_CAWPQZ010000014.1:0-88037 GCF_963889785.1 Vibrio sp. S12_S33
CATGCTCATTCATCACTTTCCATAACCGCTCGATTGGATTTAAATTTGGACTGTAAGGTGGTAAGTAATTAAGCTCGATATTGAGCACTTTTACCGCATTTTTCACCAGCCTTGACTGATGATAGGCTACGCCATCAAGAATTAAGTGTACTTTTTGTTCCAAAGGGTAATGCTCCTTTATTGAGCTTCCAGAAGAAATGAACGATGCTCTCGCTGTTTATCGTGTCATACGTTTCTGTCACCATCGCGCCAATATTTTGAAGTGGTAACGCTCCGGTGATATTAAGGCGAGTTCGACTGCATGTTGTCTCAATCACTTTGTTTTGGCCTTTTCGTATCCAGCCATAACTGAGTTTTGTTGATTGCGTAGGATGAACGGCGTCCATGAACAACACGGGGTCTTCGCTGTTTCTTAGCGTCTCGTTGTAATGTTCGATAAAGGCTTGCTGTATCTCTGGATTAAACTTGTGTGGCACATCTTTCGGCTTTTTATATGAGAAGCCGTGATGATGTAGCATTTTCAGGTTTAAGTTTTTCAGAGAGAACATAATCACTGAGATGACGAGCTACGGTTGATTCGTGAATGCGAAGAACTTGAGAAATCATAGCTTGACTCCAACCTTCAGACGCGAGTAAAACCGCTTTGATGCGGTCACGCACTCGACCATCACGAGTTGAATCGTGCATCATTTCGAGTTGTTGTTTCTGTTGAGGAGTCAGTATTATTTTCATGGCGCGTAGCATGATCCTGATTTTATGAGAAATCAAGCATCTTCAATGATTGCAGGTATAGAACATTCTCGTCATCGTAGCTTACATGGGGTCATGCTGAACTTGCTTGGAAGCTTAATCACTTACTGTTTAAAACCAGAAAAGCCATCACTCAACATCACCAATACTGAAAAGTCTGGGTTGATGGCGATGGCTCAAACCGATCTCAGGTTACATCCCCTTCTTACTCAGCTGTCATACGCTGAAACTCTTGATCAAATAGAAGCGCTACTGCCTTGGAACTTGGCTAAAGACTAGATCGTTGAGATTGGACGATGAGTTATGCTGAGTAATGAGCGCTTACTGATGATTGACGTAACTCAAATCTATCAAAATCGATTTTTAGCTATATGCTTTACTCAAAAAAATTGTGACAGGATTAACAAAAACCCCCCAAATCAAACGAAAAAGAGAATTTTTTTCTACAAATAGGAGTATTTGAATAAAAAAAGGCAAAAAAAATCTCTCAGAGATCTCGTATTGTGTAGTTATTAAGTAAAAACAACATCAGCCTTATTTTTTAGCGTATCAGGCTGAAAAGACTCACTACTGCTTGTCTCGATACTTTGAGGCACTGCGACTAAAGGTATAATCATGAGAACTGAACTTTGGCATGGGTTTATCCAATTAATTAACAAAGAAATCGTACCAGCACTAGGATGTACAGAACCAATTTCTATTGCGCTTGCAAGTGCTATCGCAGCACAGAAACTTATTGGAGAAATTGAGGCGATCTCAGTTAGTGTATCGCCAAACCTGATGAAAAATGGAATGGGCGTCGGTGTTCCAGGAACAGGAATGGTTGGTTTATCGATCGCTGCAGCTATTGGGGCAATAGCAGGAGATGCGCATGCAGGATTAGAAGTACTTAAAAACATTACCCCTTTAGATGTTTCTAAAGCAAAAAAACTACAAGATTCAGTTTCTGTTGAGTTAGCTGATGTTAAAAATGTTATCTACACCAAAGTGATCGTGAGCAATAGTAAGCATCGTGTTGCCGTTACAATAGCCGACAGCCATACAAACGTAGTTTCTATTGAAGAAGATGGTATGGTCACTTATAACAACTTACAAAATACAAACGAGAACTCTGCGCCTAAAGAGCACCCAATGCAGGATGCCTGTGCAAAAGATATTTTTGATTTCGCACTTAATGCTCCGTTAGAACAAATCAGTTTTATTGAGCAGGCTTATCAGCTTAATAATGAATTATCACTTGAAGGCCTAAAAAGTGATTACGGCCTTCAAGTCGGTGCAACCTTTAAACGAAATATTGAAAAAGGCTTACTTTCAAAAGGCTTGATGAACGATATTCTCTGTCGAACTTCTGCCGCTTCTGATGCGCGCATGGATGGAGCAATGAAACCAGCCATGAGCAATTCAGGCTCGGGAAACCAAGGTATTTCAGCAACTATGCCCGTCGTTGTTGTAGGTGAACACCTAAAAGTTGATAAAGAAAAAATGATTAGAGCACTAATGCTCTCTCATTTAATGGCCATTTATATCAAAAGTTACCAAAACAAACTATCGGCCTTATGCGGAGCAACCACTGCTGCCATGGGTGCTGCTGCAGGTATGACTTTTTTACTTGGCGGTAACTTCAAACAAATCAGTGATTCAATATGTAACATGATCGGTGATATCGCTGGGGTAATTTGTGACGGAGCAAAAGCCAGTTGTGCGATGAAAGTATCCTCTTCAGCAGGCGCGGCTTTTAAAGCAACTCTGATGGCTCTGGATGGTAACCGAGTCACAGGCCAAGAAGGCATTGTGTCAGATAACATCGATGATTCTATACGCAACCTTTCAAGTTTGGCCAATGGTTCAATGATTCAAACAGACATTCAGATTTTAGAAATCATGGTCAATAAATAATATCTTTGTGAATAAGGTAATTTTCCACACATGGAAAGTTACCTTATTTATACACGTGATCATTGAAGATGCTTGATTTCTCAAGCTCTTCGTATTCACGAATCAACCGTTGCTCGTCATCTCAGTGATTATGTTTTCTCTGAAAAACTTAAGCCTGAAAATGGTGGTAGCTAAAGCCGACTTTCTGCTGGGCAAACCATGCTACTTATCGAACATCTGGCTGAGAAAACGTACTTTCATACCCACCAAATTGTCGCTTATGTACAGGCTGAGTTTGGTATCTGTTATACCGTTGCTGGAATGAACAAGTGGCTACATCACCACGGCTTCTCATATAAAAAGCCGAAAGGTGTGCCGCACAAGTTTGATCCAGAGATGCAGCAAGCCTTTATCGAACATTACAACGAGACGCTAAGAAACAGCGAAGACCCCGTGTTGTTCATGGACGCCGTTCATCCTACGCAGTCAACAAAACTCAGTTATGGCTGGATACGAAAAGGCCAAAACAAAGTGATTGAGACAACAGGCAGTCGAACTCGTCTTAATATTATCGGTGCGTTACCACTTCAAAATATTGGCGCGATGGTGACAGAAACGTATGACACGATAAACAGCGAGAGCATTGTTCGTTTCTTCTGGAAGCTCAAAAAGGAGCATTATCCTTTGGAGCAAAAAATTCACTCGTATCCAGAATTACGGATAACTTTCAGATTTTGAAACCTGCATCTCCAAGTTGAACGGGTATATATTAACTTTCAAATTCAGGTGAAAGATAATGATAGTGGCAGAGGACCATAGGAGCTTTACGGTAAAATTTAAATTGAGAAAATTAATGGTCAAGATGTAGATCTAACGGTTTGGGAACGAGGTGAGAATAATTACATAGAAACTAATACGTTGAAGGTTGAACCTCCCATTCCTTTTTTTGCACAAGAAACGAGTTATAACTATATAACCATTTCTGGCGCGATCTGGGATTATGATAGCGCAGGTAATAATGATCGTCTTTGTAATTTAAATAAGAATGTGGAATTAAAACAAAGTTATTTGAATGAAAATATTTATGATGTTTTTCAAGGGGGGAAGGGGATTGTCGATATATAAATATTACGAGATTTGAGCTTGTAAGTGGTTAAATATGATTTTTTATTGTCAGTGATTTTTTTCGCTTACATCATTGTCTATAAAAGATAGCAAGTGCTTTTATTTGGAAAATCATTACTATTCCACGAATGGAATATATTTAAGTAAAGTCAGATAAAAGAGCAATTTATATACAGAACTTAGAACGGAAAGTATTAAATAGACTACTCAAGTTTTGTGCTGAACCTGTCAACAAACCGCTAGTGATCAAAAAAGTTTGGGGTCACTTGAATGTTAGTGATTAGTCGCTTACGCGTTACACCTATGGTTTTCGCAAGTTTTTTCGATGATAACGGTAAAGGTATCAAGACTACCTATTCCAAAGGTTACTTGCTACATTCTGTTGCTCCTGCCCTTACATCTTTAGCTGAAAAGCCATTTCAAGACTGACGCTTTCAAGGTAAACTCGTGCTTGCAGCACCAGTTTTATCTTCCCATGTATGGTTAATTCACCTGACTTTTTTCGAGCATAAAGCCCTATGACAGAGCTCTATTCTATTTTTTCGCAAACCATTAAGCGTTATTACCAACCGACAGGTAAGTTAGTACTTGGTTTTAGTGGTGGTGTTGACTCGCGTGTTCTGTTGGAGTTACTTGCCCAGTATAAAGAAAGTCATGACTGTGAATGTTGCGCAGTTTATGTACACCATGGCTTGAGCGAGAATGCGGATCGATGGGCGGAGCAGTGTCAGTTGTGGGCGCAAGCGCTAGCGATCCCATTTTTTATAGAAACCGTTAAATTGGATCAAAACAGCGGAGAGAGCATTGAATCTTTGGCGCGAGCGGCGCGTTATCAGGCATTGGCGAAATACATTACAAAGCATGATCTACTGTTAACGGGCCAACATGCTGACGATCAAATCGAAACGTTTTTGCTAGCGCTTAAACGTGGTAGTGGGCCGAAAGGCTTGTCTTCTATGGCGCAATGCATGCCGTTTGGTGATGGCTCTATCGTTCGACCGCTGCTTAGTGCAACTCGCGCACAAATAGAAGCTTATGCACAGCTTAAACAGTTAGAGTGGGTGGAAGATGAGAGCAACCAAGATACCCGCTTTGATCGCAATTTTATTCGCCATCTGGTGACCCCCGTTCTTACCCAGCGCTGGCCCCATTTCCAGCAAGCAGTTTCTCGCAGTGCTCAATTGTGCGCTCAGCAACAACTCTTGCTAGAAGAACTTTTGCAAGAGGCTCTGCATACCGCGCAAATGGCAGATGGGAGCTTATCAATTCATCACCTTTCACTACATAGTGAACTGGCTCGAAGCCAATTATTGCGAATGTGGTTAGCTGTTTTAGGCGAGCCTATGCCAAGTAAAGAACATTTGGCGATGATCTGGCAGCAAGTTGCGTTAGCTCGCCTTGATGCTAACCCATGTCTGAAACTCGGTGAGAGTGAAATTCGTCGCTTTGATCAAAAGCTATATTGTGTCCAAACTCAGCAAGATGTTTCGCAGTGGCGCGCGCCTATAGGGCTTAATCAAGCAGTTGAGTTGCCAGATGGCTTGGGCGTACTGCACTTAAAAGCTTTGGAGCAAGATAATCAAGGTGGGATTGCGCTTGCAGGCAAGCCACAAGAGTTATGGATAAGCTTTGATCCACAAGGGCTTAGCGCTTGCCCTGTGGGGCGCGTTGGTCGTCGTAAATTGAAAAAACTGTTTCAGGAATATGGTGTGCCAAGCTGGTTGCGCCGTAGAACTCCGATATTGATGTATCGTGATCAAGTTGTTGCGGTTGCAAATTTGTTTGTTGATCGTGATTTCAGTGGGCAAGATTGTGAATTTAGCTGGGACAAGTGAACGCTTTTGATGCAAAATTCGTATAAAACGCATAATTAATATGGACATAAAGGTGGAGCAATGAAAAAAATCGCAATGGGAGTGGTTATCGGCTTAGGTCTTCTTAGCGGTAATGCTATGGCGGGTGATGCCGCAGCAGGTCAAGCTAAAGCAGCGGTATGCGCTGCGTGTCATGGTGCCGATGGTATTGCTGTTATCCCCGGCTATCCAAATCTTAAAGGACAACATGAGCAATATCTTGTCTCTTCTATTAAAGCGTATAAAAACAAAGAGCGCACAGGCGGGTTAGCGATGGTAATGCAAGCACAAGCGTCCATGCTCAGTGATGCTGATATTGATAACCTCGCGGCTTACTTCGCAAGTTTAAAATAATCTCAATACATTTATTCAATCAGCCCAAGCATTGCTTGGGCTTTTTATTGATTGTTTTTTTTTGCTAGCAGATAATGCCAATCATTGAAGACAGTTTAAGGGATGAACATGAAAAAAATTGAAGCCATAATTAAACCATTTAAGCTCGATGATGTACGCGAAGCGCTTGCTGAAGTTGGTATCACAGGGATGACGGTTTCTGAAGTGAAAGGTTTTGGTCGTCAGAAAGGACATACCGAGTTGTACCGTGGTGCTGAATACATGGTCGATTTCTTGCCAAAAGTGAAGCTTGAAATTGTGGTTAGTGATGATGTAGCAGACCATTGTGTCGAGACTATTATTGAAACGGCGCAAACGGGTAAAATTGGTGATGGTAAAATCTTCATTACTAGTGTTGAGCGTGTGGTGAGAATTCGTACCGGTGAAGAAGACGAAGACGCTATTTAATTTATCTAGAAAAGGAGCGATTCGCTCCTTTTTTCTCCTATTTATCTCTTGTTTCTGGTTCACATCACGTGGCTAAAATCATGAAGAAAAAATACCTTATTGTCTTACCTGTGTTTGTTGCTCTTATTGCCATGGTGAGTTTTTTCTTTATCTTCACCATCCCTAGCCAGCCGCAAATACTGACAATCAATCATCAAAATAGTGCATCACCTTTAGTGTGCTACGACAACCCCAATGCTCAGGTTATTGATGCTAACGGGCAGCTAGAGTTACTGGTTTGGAATATCTATAAGCAAAATAAAGTTAATTGGCACAGTGAGCTAGATAAATTCAGCCAATCATCTCAACTGGTATTACTCCAAGAAGCAAGCATGACGGAAACATTGAAATCTTGGATTGTCGAACGTCAATGGGGAGGAAACCAAGCCGCTGCCTTTCGTGTATTTGGTGAGTCTGCAGGGGTGCTGAATTTGTCAAAACAGATGCCGAGTCACGCCTGTGCTTATACCGAAGTTGAACCTTGGTTGCGTTTACCTAAATCGGCCATTTATGCGCTGTATCGTTTAAGTGACGGGCAATCATTAGCAGTTGTGAACTTGCATGCGGTTAATTTTACTTATGGTACAGATGAATACGCTAACCAGTTATCAACTTTGATAAGCAAGTTAGATGAGCACAAAGGGCCGGTGATTGTGGCGGGAGACTTCAATAGTTGGAGTGAGCAGCGCATGACGGTGATGAAAACGGCGTTACAAGGCGCAGGGATGCAAGAGGTAATATTTAGCCCTGATAACCGCATCCAGTTTGTCACCGGTTTAGTACTTGATCATGTCTTTTATCGTGGGCTTACGGTAATAAACGCAAAAGCGCCGCAAACCGACGCTTCTGATCATAACCCTATGCTGGTGCACTTTAGCTTATAACAATGTAGAGCGCCCAAATCACATAGTAACCGATCCAAGGCAGTGCAGATATAGCCAAAGCTTGCCCACGTTCCAGTTCAGTCCAAGCGCCCACTGCGGCATACCCTAGCACAATATACCAAGGTAAAAGCAGAGGAAAAGAGCTGGCAAACTGAGACCAATCGTTTGTCAGAGGTAGCTTGAGTAAACCATTCAAACTGTTTAAGTCTGCGGCGTAAGTCATCACTTGGCCATGCTTTAGCAGTAGGCTAGCGTAGCTGGCTAAGTCGCCCAACACGGCAGGGAAAGTGATGACGGCACCTGCGGCAAACCAACGCCAAAAGCCATGTAGGTGCTGACTTTGTTTGGTGGCTAAATGGAACCAGAAGGCCAGCATGAAAATCGTGACTGTACGACCAATCATATCGCTGATGATTTCACTGGCCATTAAGGTATTTGCATCCAACATCTCTAGTTGAACTGGGTTTACCACCGTCAATTGTGGTGCAAGTGCTGCTTTTAGCCATTCGAAGTTGACGATATCAAAATAAGCACCCCAGAATAGAAATGGGCTCAAAATCAAAAAGATATAAGGCTGCCAGCCCCACATTCCTCGTTGATAAATGGCAAGGAAACAAGAGGTTGGTGAACGGAATATATCCACCAACATGGTTAAAGGGTTGCTAGACGGGTTCATACACTGACCTTAGTAACGTTGACATAGAGTTTAAGTTTTTGACCTAGTTTTAGGTACTTTTGATTCGCAAGATCATTCCAGTTAACGATGTCATGACTTTTCACTTTAAATTTGTTCGCGATACCACTTAGCGTATCGCCAGAGCGAACTTGGTAAAAGACGGTACGGATAATCGCGCCATCACTGCTATTTTTCCAAATAACCAGTTTTTGGCCGATTTTTAATGTGTCTCGTGGCCCCATGCCATTCCATTTTGCCAATGACTGGTGAGAAATGTTGTGTTGCTTTGCAATGCTCCAAAGGCTGTCACCACTGGTAACGGTATGCGAGAGTTTGTATTTACCTCGCGCCATTGATTGGGTTTTGGCTAGGCGGTTGTTGACACTCAGCGCGTAAGCTTTTTCATCTTTCACCGAAGTGGGGATCATCAAATATTGTCCAGTACGGATACTATTGCTGGTGAGGTTGTTTGCTGTTTGAATCACTTTAGTGGTGGTGCAGTGCTGCTGCGCAATCACACTCAAGCTATCTCCCGATTTAACCTTATAGCGCACCAGTTTCATTCCCTTGCCACGGTTTTGTTGCACTTTTTGCATGAAAGTATCCGCTTTATCAACTGGGATCAGTAATTGGTACGGGCCTGTTGGGGAAGTCGCCCACTGATTATAGGCTGGGTTATAGCTTTGTAGCTCTTTCACTGTCATGCCGGCATAGTTAGCGGCAATGGCAAGATCAAGCTGCTCTTGTGGGTCGACTAATTCCAGTACCGGTTTGTTCGGGATTGCTGGAATGGTAATACCGTATTTTTCTTGATTGGCGATGATGTCTGCAACAGCAAGCAGTTTCGGCAGATAGCCTGTGGTTTCAGTTGGCAGATCTAAGGAAAAGAAATCGGTAGCTTTCCCCACTTTTTGATTTTTACGAATTGCGCTTGAGATACGACCACCACCACTATTATAGGCGGCAATTGCGTGATTCCAGTTACCGTCAAAACGTTTATTAAGATAAGTCAGATAATCTAAAGCGGCGTCGGTGGCGGCATCGACATCTCGGCGGCCGTCATACCAAAAGTTTTGCTCTAAACCGTACATTTCCCCTGTACCTGGTACAAATTGCCATAAGCCCGCCGCGCTGCCGTGCGAGTATGCAAAGGCATCAAATGAACTTTCGACTATCGGTAATAAGGCTAGCTCTAGCGGTAATCCGCGCTGTTCAATTTTCTCCGTAATTAAATAAAGGAAAGGTTCAGCACGCTTAGAAACCGTTTTGAGATGGTTAGGATGCTTAAGATACCAAGTACGGTAGTAATTAACGGATTTGTGCTCGGGGATATCCATCGAGAGCTGCATCGCAATACGTTGCCATACATCTTTTTGTTGTTGTGGGGTAACGACCTTTGGGAGCACTTTTGCAGGTTGCACCGATTTATTCGCATGAATACGGTTGGTGGATGTTTGAACTTGAGGGCTATTGGCCTCTTCGGAGTTTGGTGAGGTAGTTTGATCTACTGGCTGGGTGATTTGGCATCCGGCTAATAACAGCACTACCACCCAGCTAAATTGAACTCGCATGTATAACAGCCCTTTGACTAAATGGCAGCTGATAATACTTGTCATTTTATGGCGATGACAAGCAGCAAATCGTTAAAATTCGTTCTTCCACTCACGTAATGCGGTAAAGATTGATTGAGGATCGGTTTGTAGGGTGCGATTGGCGACCGATTTCATCACACTTTCTTGTTGCGTACGTAAAAAAGGGTTGATTAATTTCTCTTGGCGAATGGTGGTTGGCACTGTTGATTGTTGCTGAGCTCTAAGACGATTAACTTGGTCACGATACTGATGTAAGTGATCGTTATCAGGTTCGACTGCAAGTGCAAATGCCACATTACTGGCTGTGTATTCATGGGCGCAATACACTTCAGTTTCCTCAGGTAATGCGGCTAGTTTATTCAGTGAAGTGAACATTTGCTCCATAGTGCCTTCAAATACGCGACCACAACCCGCGGAAAAGAGTACGTCGCCACTGAATAGTTTTGCGTCCCCCACGTAACCAATGTGTCCATTTGTATGTCCTTCGAGGCCTAGCACCATAAATACTTCATCAAATAGTTCTATTTGGTCTCCCGCTTCAACTGGGTGAGTTAAAGTGGGAATCGGTTCATTCACTGGGCCCACGACATTTATATTGGGGTGCTGGCGAACCAATTCAGGCACACCACCAATGTGGTCATGGTGATGGTGGGTAATCAGAATTGCTTCAAGGGTTAATTGATGCTCGGTGAGGTATTGCAACACCGGAGCAGCATCGCCCGGGTCGACAACTGCACAACGCTGATCGCTATTTTGGATCAGCCAGATGTAATTATCATTAAATGCGGGTATGCTTTTGATCTGTAACATGAGTATCTCCAGTCACCGAGGTGAAATAGGTTATCGATGAAGCCAGCACGTAGCGAAAAGAAGTTAGATAAACCTCACTCTTGGTCTCAGCTTAAAAATGGCCAGTGGGTCAGTGATTCTATTCAAACTCGGCTTGATGAGTGGTGCCCAAAATTGTTTGGCTACCATATGCTTAAGCTCGGTGGTCTTAGTTGTGAGCTTGCCAGTTGCAACTGCAATATTCAACATCAAGTTAATCTTGATATAAAAAATCCATTACATAACGTCATTGCAGATAGCTATGAACTTCCATTTCTAGAAAAGAGTTTCGATGTGGTGATGTTGGCGCATCAGCTCGATTACTGTGATGACCCGCACCGCGTGTTGCGAGAAGTCGATAGAGTGATGATTGACGATGGTTACATCATTATTACCGGCTTTAATCCGATAAGTTTTACTGGTATAGCTAGTTTTATGCCATGGCGTAAACGCAACCTTCCTTGGAGCGGGAGAATGTTTACGGCAAGCCGCATCAAAGATTGGCTGAGTATTTTGAATTATCAAGTTATCGCGTGTGATCAATACGCATTGTTTCCGATGCAAAAATATCAACCGATGTGGACATGGCTCGAAAACAGTATCGGAGACTGGGCGTCTCCATTTGGTAGTTTGTACTTTATTGTCGCTCGTAAACGGACTTATCCGCTTAAACCGATTAAGCCGCATTGGCATTTGAAGCGACGCTTCTCTCCAGTTGGGGTGAACTATCGCTTAAAGAGCCAAAATCAAAATAAAGCGTAATATGGTTTATTCGTTGGGCTGATAACCCGTATCTTCTTCGGTAGGATTTTCGGCAGCCGCGCGTGCTAATTCATCGCATATTTCATTTTCGCGATGACCTGTGTGACCTTTGACCCATCGCCAATCAATCTCGTGGCGGGTGCTTTCTTTGTCTAACAATTGCCATAAATCTGCGTTTTTGACTGGTTTTTTATCTGCCGTTTTCCAACCGCGCTTTTTCCAGTTGTGGATCCACTGGGTTATTCCTTGACGTACGTATTGGCTATCGGTCGTTAGAATGACATGACATGGCTCTTTAAGTGACTGCAACGCAACCACCGCAGCTAACATCTCCATTCGGTTGTTGGTTGTCAGTGTATAGCCTTTGGCTAAGGTCTTTTCGGTCTGCTTATAACGCAGGACAATGCCATAGCCACCGGGGCCGGGATTACCCAAGCAAGATCCATCAGTGAAAATTTCCACTTGTTTTGTCATGATTTGGTACTATTAGGTTACGCACATTATCGGCATAGTCTGACATAGATATCCTTATGAATACTAGTAGCAATTCAGAATCTCAACGTATCGTTGTTCTCGATACGGAAACCACGGGTATGAACCGTGAAGGCGGTCCTCATTACGAAGGACACCGAATCATTGAAATTGGTGCTGTGGAAATTATTGACCGGAAACTGACCGGTCGTCATTTTCACGTCTACCTAAAACCGGATCGTGAAATCCAGTCCGAAGCGGTGGAGGTTCATGGTATTACCGATGAATTCTTGGTTGATAAACCACTATATCGAGAGGTGCACCAAGAGTTTTTAGATTTCATCAAAGGGGCTGAATTGGTTGCTCACAACGCGCCCTTTGACGTTGGCTTCATGGATTATGAATTTAGCAAACTTGATCCACGTATCGGTAAGACTGAGCAATATTGTAAAGTGACCGATACTTTGGCAATGGCCAAGCGTATTTTCCCCGGTAAGCGCAATAACTTAGATATTTTGTGTGACCGCTACGGTATTGATAACTCACACCGTACCTTGCACGGCGCTTTGCTCGATGCCGAGATCTTAGCCGACGTCTACCTGTTAATGACGGGGGGGCAAACCTCATTGCAATTTAGTGCAGGAACTCAAAGTGATGGCAGTATGGGAGGAGAGTCAATAAAACGTGTCGCTGCTGGGCGGAAAAAGCTAAAGGTTTTGCACGCGTGTGCCGATGAATTACAAGCACACCAAGAAAGATTAGATCTGGTAGAGAAGAGCGGAAGCTGCCTTTGGCGTCAGTAGGAGAAAATATGTTGAGGATAATGGCGGCTTGTTTAGGGCTGATATGGAGTATTGGTGTTTTTGCTGAGAGTGAATCCTCAATATCGTTGCTCGATAATCGTTTTCGGGTTGATCCGACCATTACGCAAATTACTTTTGTGATTTATCGCGAACCCGCTTCTCAGCCTGTGGTGTTGGTGCGTCCGGACGGTAAAAAGTATTATGCGGGGCGACATGAAGACAATATGCGTTGGTATCAAGAACCTAGCATGGATATTATTTCTATCGATACACCTATGCCGGGGCCTTGGCAGGCGATAGGTAAAGTGTCGCCTAAAAATAACATCAAGTTAATTTCTCATCTCCAACTCAATACCGATGTGTTTCCAAATCGTCTTTATCACGGTGAGGAGATCAAGTTTACTGCTCGCTTGAGCTCTGATGGCCAGCAGCTTAAGTTGCGAGACTTTTTAGACAGAGTTAACTTAAAGGTCACGTTTACCAAATATGTCGAAAATGAAGATGAGTTGGCGAAAGAAGCACGCCCCATTCCTGATGTGATCGGTGAGTTTAGCGATGATGGCCGTGGTTTAGATGAATACCCCGGTGATGGTGTATTCACCGTTGCGTTACCAATTACTCCTCAACCTGGCAAATACCGTGTGCGAATTACATCTGGCAATGGTGTGTTTTTACGTGCGCAGGAACAAGAAGTCTTGGTTTATCCAGCACCGATATTAACCACTTTTATTCAATCTCGAGTTGATGGAGAGCCGCACCAGGTCGTTTTTTCAGGCGAGCAAGGGATGATTGAGCCCGGCTCAATTGCGGCACATATTGAGCATTCGGATATCTATGATGAGCGGTTTGTTGCTGAAAGTCAGTCCGCTGAAGATGAATTAAAACTGAGCCTAGATATACCCAATGAAGGTGATAATGGGAATTATCGTTGGTCAGGTAAATTGTATGCTACCGATCTCTCGAATAAGCGACCGCTGTATTTTCCAATAGCTGAGCGAACTTACAGTGTGGTTGATGATGTCAATATTGCTGAAACGCGGCGTTTACAACTCGAAGAAGAAGCAAAACAGCGTCAGATAGAGCAAGAAGAGCTGATCATTCAAATGCGTGAAGAGGCGACGAGTCGTAGCATTATGATCATCGCTATCGGTAACATGGTGGCAATCCTTTTAGGGCTATTGATATGGTTTATCATGCGCAAACTGAAAGCAAGGAAAGCACTGCAACCTGAGTTGCAATTGAATATGCCCAAGAAATAACACCGTCGGAGTCGGTATAAATTAGAAATAGGTTGTTTTAGTTACAAGACAAGGGGCGCTTAGAAAGCGCCCCTTGTCTTTTATCAAACATGAATTAGGCAACTTCACCCATCGCTGGGTATTGTGACTTTGCGGCGAGTTCCTCTGACGCAAAATCATCCACATTAATGGTGTATAAACGATGAGCTTCCGCCTCAGTTAATAGCTGTGCTTCTTGCTCTGTGAGAATTTTCTGTTGCAAACCAATGGCGGCGACTTCATCTAAACGCAAGAATGGGCGACGTTGATTGGTTATCGAACATACTTTATCGAACAACGGCTCTGCACGTAAAATAACCTCTAGTGCTTGTTCAATCTTACCTGCTGCATTATGTGCAGTTGGGGCAAGGTATTGATTGCGGCCAATGCGGGAGCGAGTTTCACTCGGTGTTTGTAGAATCTGTGCTACTTTGCTGTCTAGCTTGTCGTTTGGCGCTTTACGGACACGACCAATTGGCATTAGCAACACGCGCAGTACTTTTCCAATCACCTTGTTCGGAAAGTTAGCTAAGAACTCGTCAATGGCGACTTCAGTTTGCTTCAAGCTGTCTTGTAACCCCCAATGTACTAAAGGCAAATCTTCAACCGGACGACCATCATTTTCAAAGCGTTTTAGTGTTGCTGAGCTTAAGTAAAGCTGGCTTAAAATATCACCAAGGCGTGCCGATAAACGTTCTTTACGTTTGAGTGAGCCACCAAGTACTGCCATTGAAATATCAGACAGTAACGCTAAGTTTGCGCTGTAACGGTTCAATTGTTGGTAGTAACGCTTGGTTGCATCACTGGTTGGAGCTGATGAGCCTAACCCATCGGTGATACCAAACCAAATGCTGCGTACTAGGTTACTCATAGTAAAGCTAACGTGTCCTGCGAGAGCTGCATCAAATTTTTCAATTGCGTCAGAATTTTGCGAATAAGCGGCATTCATCTCTTCCAAAACATAAGGGTGACAGCGGATAGCGCCTTGACCAAAGATGATCATCGAACGAGTCAGAATATTTGCCCCTTCGACTGTTACTGCAATCGGTGCGCCTTGGTAGCTTCGTGCTAAAAAGTTTGAAGGACCAATGCATATACCTTTACCACCGACAATGTCCATCGCATCGATGATGCTGCGTTGGCCACGATGAGTACAGTGGTATTTAACAATGGCCGAAATAACCGATGGTTTCTCACCTAAATCAATACCAGCAACAGTTAGGTTACTTGCTGCATCCATTACATAAGCATTACCACCAAGGCGGGCTAATGGCTCTTCAATTCCTTCCATGTGGCCAATAGGCTGTTTAAATTGGCGACGGATACGTGCATACGCGCCCGTTGCTAATGCTGCGGTTTTAATACCACCAGTTGAGTTTGATGGTAGGGTAATGCCACGTCCGACAGAAAGACATTCCACCAACATACGCCAGCCTTGGCCAGCCATGCTTGGGCCACCAATAATGAAATCAAGCGGTACGAAAAGATCATTTGCGCGCGTGGGGCCATTTTGGAAAGGTACATTAAGTGGAAAATGGCGATTACCAATTTCAACCCCTTTCAAGTGGGTTGGGATTAACGCACAAGTAATACCTAGTTCTTGGGTTTCCCCCAATAGGCCGTCTGGGTCGCGCAATTTGAAAGCTAATCCCAATACGGTAGCAACAGGAGCTAGGGTGATATAGCGTTTGTTCCAAGTTAAGCGCATGCCCAGCACTTCTTTTCCTTCCCATTTGCCTTTGCAAACCACGCCAAAATCAGGAATGGAGCCTGCATCTGAACCCGCTTCTGGGCTAGTTAACGCAAAACATGGGATCTCTTTACCTTCAGCAAGTCGAGGTAAGTAATGGTTTTTTTGTTCTTCAGTACCATAGTGTTGCAGAAGTTCACCTGGGCCTAATGAGTTTGGTACACCAACGGTGGATGAAAGTACTCCCGATACACCTGTAAGTTTTTGCAGTACGAGCGATTGAGCATAAGCTGAAAATTCTAAGCCACCATATTGTTTCTTAATGATCATGGCGAAGAACTTGTTATCTTTTAAATATTGCCAAACTTCAGGAGGAAGGTCTGCCAGTTCATGAGTGACTTGATAGTCGCTGACCATGGCACACACTTCATTCACTGGACCATCAAGAAAGGCCTGTTCTTCTGTACTTAGTTTTGGCGCGGCAATCTTGTGTAGTTTGTCCCAGTTTGGTTTTCCTTTGAACAGATCTGCTTCCCACCAAACAGTACCGGCGTCTAAGGCTTCTTTTTCTGTCTGTGACATGGCAGGAAGAACTTTTTTAAATAGTTTCAGTGCTTTTTCGCTGATCAGACTTTGGCGAATAGAAGAGATAGCAAAGACTGCAATAGCGGCGAGGTAAAGTACCCAGCCGATAAACCCAGCGTAGTCAAAAACCGTTAACGCAATCATAGTAACGGTTAATGCCGTTAAGGCAGTAAAGAGTGAGGTTCTGTGGTAGAGGCAAATACCGAGTACAGCGATAAAGCCAAGTGTAGAGAGCAAGATATCCATAATATGTTTCCCTTTAAGACGGAATGTATTTTGTTATACGTCTTGATTTTTGAAAGTGGTCTAACCAGTGGTAATTGTAATCAGAATATTAATGAAATGTAAAACCTTATATTGTTCAAAAAGTGATCCATGTAGAGCAAAAAATCTAAATAATCCAATGTATCCATGACTTTCTACGTATGGAATGAACAGAAAAGGACAATTCTTGAAGTGGAACTCTCGACAGAGCAAATGGTTTGGGTAAACTCAAGTTTGTTACTGGCTCTAAAACAAGAGTTCATCTGTAAGCAGATTAAAAAGAGAATATACCTATGTACCAGGATTTGATTAAAAGTGAATTAACGGAAGCTGCTGACGTTCTGAATAAGTTTCTCAGTGATGACCATAATATTGCTCAAATTGGAGCGGCGGCAAAGCTGATTGCTGATTCATTCAAACAAGGTGGCAAAGTTCTATCTTGTGGTAATGGTGGGTCACATTGTGATGCGATGCATTTTGCTGAAGAGTTAACGGGGCGTTATCGTGAAAATCGTCCTGGTTACCCTGGCATCGCTATTTCTGATCCAAGTCATTTATCATGTGTGAGTAATGACTTTGGTTATGATTTTGTATTTTCTCGTTATGTTGAAGCGGTAGGTGCAAAGGGGGATGTATTATTTGGTCTGTCTACTTCAGGTAACTCTGGTAATATCTTGAAAGCCATTGAAGCGGCGCAAGCTAAAGGCATGAAAACCATTGCTCTAACCGGTAAAGATGGCGGCAAAATGGCGGGCTTGGCGGATGTTGAAATTCGTGTCCCTCATTTTGGTTATGCTGACCGTATTCAAGAAATCCATATTAAAATTATCCATATCATTATCCAATTAATCGAAAAAGAAATGGCGTAATTATCTGAATTATTCAGATGCAACCTAAGGTTTAAAGAAGGGAGTGCGTTAAACCATGTGTGAATTGCTCGGTATGAGTGCCAATGTGCCGACGGATATTTGCTTTAGTTTTACTGGGCTGATTCAACGTGGAGGCAATACAGGTCCACACCGTGATGGCTGGGGAATTACTTTTTATGAAGGAAAGGGTTTTCGGACGTTTAAAGACCCAAACCCCAGCTTCCAGTCCAAAATTGCAGAGCTGGTCCAGAGTTACCCGATAAAAAGCCGGGCGGTCGTTAGCCATATTCGTCAAGCGAATCGTGGTGGCGTAAATTTGGAAAATACTCATCCCTTCACGCGAGAGTTGTGGGGGAAATATTGGACATTTGCTCATAATGGACAATTAGCTGATCACCAGCAGTTAGAAACTGGGCGTCATCGCCCCGTTGGTGAAACAGACAGTGAGCAGGCATTTTGCTGGTTATTAAAGCAATTGGAAGCGCGTTATCCAGAACCACCACAGGACATGGTTGGGATGTTTCGTTTTGTTGCGCAATGTTGTGACCAATTAAAAGAAAGAGGCGTATTTAACATGCTGCTTTCGGATGGGGAATACGTGATGTCGTATTGTACGAATCACCTTTATTGGATCACCCGTCGTGCGCCATTTGGTAAAGCCAGCTTGCTTGATGAAGATGTTGAAATCAACTTTCAAGAAGAAACAACACCAAACGACGTGGTTTCTGTGATTGCGACACAACCTTTGACGGGGAATGAAATGTGGCAGCGAATGAAACCAAGCGAGTATGCGATTTTTCACTATGGTGAGTGTATTGATAATAATGCCTCAGCGTTAGTTGATGTGCCGTTTGCAGCGGCTAAACCTGGGTGTCAGGCAGCGATTGAATCTCTGAATTAAATGGTATTCTCATTGCTCAACAAAAAAGGGTTGCTGTTATGCAACCCTTTTTACTTTCTAATTTTTTGTTCAACTTAATCGAACGCGTAGCCATGCATACCAAGTTGTTTTCCATCGAGGTAAGCTTTACCTTCACGCATTTCTAAACGTTCTTCAACAAACCATTGTGCCACTAAAGGGTAAATTCGATACTCTTGGGTTTGCACTCTATCCGTCAGTGTTTCAACCGTATCTTCGTCAAAAATAGGTACCTTTGCTTGCAGGATAACAGGCCCGCCATCAAGCTGCTCTGTGACAAAGTGAACACTGGTTCCATGTTCTTCATCACCAGCATGAATCGCGCGTTGGTAGGTGTTGAGACCAGGATATTTCGGTAGCAGCGATGGATGTATATTGAGCATTCTTCCTAAGTAGTGACGAACAAATTCACTGCTCAGAATGCGCATATAACCGGCTAGAATGATTAAATCAGGTGCGTATTGGTCTATTTGTTCCATTAATGCGAGATCAAACGCGTCACGCGTATCAAAAGCATTGGGGTCAATATGTACCGCTGCTGCACCTGCTTTTTTAGCTCGTTCTAAGCCATAAGCAGTTGCTTTGTTTGAAAAAACGGCCGTAACCTTGCCATCTTTAATCTTCGTTTCACACGCGTCGAGGATAGCCTGTAAGTTGGTACCATTTCCTGAAACTAAAACAACAATACTTTTCATAGGTTATTTGATCTCTACTTGCTCTTCACCAGATTGAGCTTCAGCAATATGACCGATAACCCATGCGTTTTCACCTTCTGCTTGCAGTAATTTAACCGCAGCATCGGCTTGTTCAGGTGGTAGTGCAACGATAAGACCGACACCACAGTTGAAAGTGCGGTACATCTCGTGAGTTGTCACATTACCCTTTTCTTGAAGCCATTGGAAAATGATTGGCCATTGCCAACTGTTTCCATCAATAACGGCTTTGGTTCCTGCTGGTAAAACGCGAGGAATGTTCTCCCAAAAGCCACCACCAGTAATGTGTGAAATTGCGTGAATATCGTGTTCTGCGATCATCTTAAGCGCTGATTTGATGTAAATCTTGGTTGGTGTCAGTAAGTGCTCACTAATGCTTTTTCCTGCTAACTCTTCATTTTTATCTGCGCCAGAGACTTCTAAGATCTTACGCACTAACGAGTATCCATTTGAGTGGGGACCGCTTGAACCTACCGCAATCAATGCATCACCTGCCGCCACTTTTGAGCCGTCGATGATGTCTTCTTTTTCCACGACACCGACACAAAAACCAGCGATATCGTAATCTTCGCCTTCATACATACCAGGCATTTCTGCGGTTTCACCACCAATTAACGCACAGCCAGCTTGTACACAACCATCGGCGATACCAGATACCACGTCCGCTGCGGTATCTACATCTAATTTGCCGGTTGCGTAGTAATCTAAGAAGAAGAGAGGCTCTGCACCTTGGACGATTAAATCGTTCACACACATAGCTACGAGATCAACGCCAATCGTGTCGTGCTTTTTCATATCCAAAGCGAGGCGCAATTTAGTGCCTACACCATCAGTGCCGGAAACCAAAACAGGGTGTTTATATTTTGTTGGCAGCTCACAAAGCGCACCAAAACCACCAATACCACCCATTACTTCAGGGCGACGAGTGCGTTTTACGGCACTTTTAATGCGTTCAACTAGTGCATTGCCTGCATCGATATCTACGCCTGCATCTTTGTAGCTCAGAGATGTGTTATTACCGCTCACGGGGAAGTCCTCGTTTAAGTTGGATATGAAAACGGCGCTATTCTAACAGGGCTTAAAACAAAAAGGAAAACGTTTGCGTCAGTTTTTTGTTTATAATTGGCACTGAAACCAATACAAAATGTGTGTATAATCCGCAGGTTTATTTAAATATTGCCGGAGATGGAAATGAAAGTTGTTGAAGTGAAGCACCCTCTAGTTAAACACAAACTTGGGTTAATGAGAGAAGGGGAAATCAGCACTAAGCGTTTTCGTGAGCTAGCGACAGAAGTCGGTAGCCTGCTTACTTATGAAGCGACATCTGATTTTGAAACAGAAAAAGTGACCATTGAAGGTTGGAATGGCCCTGTTGAAGTTGATCAAATTAAAGGCAAGAAGGTTACGGTTGTGCCAATTTTGCGTGCAGGCCTTGGCATGATGGATGGTGTTCTCGAGCACATTCCTAGTGCACGAATCAGTGTGGTAGGTGTTTACCGCGATGAAGAAACATTAGAACCAGTGCCTTATTTCAATAAGTTAGTTTCTAACATTGAAGAGCGTATCGCGTTAGTCGTTGACCCAATGCTGGCGACTGGTGGTTCAATGATCGCAACGATCGATCTTTTGAAAGAGCAAGGCTGTAATCAGTTTAAAATCCTAGTATTGGTGGCGGCACCTGAAGGTATTGCGGCTCTTGAAAAAGCTCACCCAGATGTAGAACTATACACTGCTGCGATTGATGAAAAACTAAATGACAAAGGTTACATCGTTCCTGGTTTAGGCGATGCTGGTGATAAGATTTTTGGTACCAAGTAATTGAATGACAAAGGGGAGCATATCGATGCTCCCCTTTGTTTTACTTAATTCTAAAAATTAATGATTACTTTTTAAGACCGAGCGTACCCGTTGTACGTTTAGCGGGTGCTTTATCATTGTTACTGCCTTGTCTTGCATCATTATTCCATGACTTATTGCTAGCCGATGTAGTACGAGAGCCTTTGCCTTTTTTAGAATTTGGCGCATGGCGATATTCATCAGCATTATGACCTTTAAAGGTTCGCGTTTTTTGGTTACGACGCGCTGTTGAGGTTTGATTCTCTTCGCGGCTATCGTAAAGCTTAGCATCGGTTGCTCTGCGAATGCGTTTTCCTTGCGCGTCTAATTTTGATGCGTCTTCAGTGCCACTTGAACCTTCACACATCGCCAGAATTTCAGCCACTTCATTATCAGACAGGTAACGCCATTTGCCATTTGGAATACCATCTAAACTGATGTTCATAATTCTAACACGGCGCAATTTAAACACTTCATAACCTAGTGCTTCACACATACGACGAATTTGACGGTTCAAACCTTGAGTTAACACGATACGAAATGAGAACTTAGTTTCTTGCGTCACTTTACAGGGCAAAGTAACGGTATCGAGAATTTCAACACCGGAAGCCATTTTCTTTAGAAACTCATTGGTGAGCGGCTTATCTACACGTACCACGTACTCTTTTTCGTGGTTATTTCCTGCGCGTAGAATCTTATTCACAATATCACCGTCATTGGTGAGAAAAATTAAGCCATCAGAAGGTTTGTCGAGGCGGCCGATAGGAAAAATACGTTGGCGGTGACCGATGAAGTCAACAATGTTTCCCGGAATATCACGTTCAGTCGTACAGGTAATGCCAGTCGGTTTATTTAATGCGATATAGATAGGTTTTTCTTTGGATTTTAGTGGCTTGTCATCAATGCAAATGTCATCATCTGGCTGCACTTTGGTGCCCATCTCTGGCAGTTTACCATTGATCGTTACCCGACCTTGTTCAATCAATTTATCAGCTTCACGGCGTGAGCAGTAGCCAGTTTCACTGATGAATTTATTTAGGCGTTTTTCAGTTTGTTGCGACATGTTGTTCTCCTAACGTTTCCCAACGGCGGTTAAAAAAGAAAGCAACACTGAAGTGTTGCTTTGGATGGCGTGTATTTTAGCAGTTATCGTTAATTAACCAAGCCGTTTTTGATGACGCTCTCGGTTTTCTATTTTCTTTTCGGAGCTCTTACGCAACATCACATAAACCGCTCCTGAACCACCATGAAAAGCTTGAGCACTATGCACACATTGCACATCTTTTATTTGCATCAACCAGTTGGCAACGAAGCTTTTCATTAGTGCTGGTGGGTTTGACTTCTCCCCACGGCCATGCACGATGGTGACAGTTCGAATATCCCAATCCATGCATTGTTTTAGAAAACTAACCACTTCATCTCGCGCTTCTTTTAGTGTTTTACGATGAAGGTCTAAGCGAGCTTGAATAGGATATTTTCCTAAGCGCAGTTTTCGATAAACCCCTTCTTGAACACCGTCACGCTTGTATTCGATAATGTCATTAGGTTTGAGCATTGGAGCATTATCGATCGAAAGATAGTCTGGATCGCCTTCACTTATCGTCATGGCCGATTCTCTTTTAGCTAACTGAGAATCAGTGACAGTATGTGATTTTTTGAGTTCGGCGGTATCGTGAGTAATTGGCTTTACGTCGCCCATCATTTGTTGGAATAAATCGAAATCATTCTGAGACATGGGTGCTTCTCGAATCGATAGAGGAATAGGCAATTATACCCAGTGATCCTCGAATCAGATCAAGTAGAAAATAAAAAACCGGAGCAGACAAGCAATCGGCTCCGGTGCATAGCGTCATTCTATTTTTCAATAGCGGCTAAGCGATCTAGTGAGGAGATTTGTCGTTCATCACCTTGTAAATGAAGAAACCGCCGTAAAATAGCATCAGACCAAAAGCGCCAAAGATTACTATCATTGAAGATAGCCCCACAGCATTACCAAATAGGAGATCAAGCCAAAAGTCCATGTTTCCTCCAAAGTTTCGAAGACAAGCCCCAAGTTAAAGGCTCATGATTGTGGCGACACTGATCTGGATCAATTGTGTTGCGTAGGTTAAAAGAATGTTTATTGTTGTGTGTAATCGGTCACATTCCTTGATTGCGCTGGCGATGTTTTGAGCGAATGGTTCTTTTTTAATAGAAAAATCATTAAATGGCTTGCGTCTGTGAGCGAGATCCGTAATATACGCATCCGTTCTGGGACATAAATTTTAGAACAATCTCGGTGAATAGCGCAGCTTGGTAGCGCATCTGGTTTGGGACCAGAGGGTCGGGGGTTCGAATCCCTCTTCACCGACCACATTAAAAGCCTCGCAGTAATGCGGGGCTTTGTCATATCTGGGGTGTAGCAATGGTGTACTCAGAAATCACAGCTAGCGGTTTGGCTTGTTGAAAGCTGTTGAACCGCGAACCCCTTTGTTGTGAGTAAATCAAGTAAGTTGTGCTTGCCGACTAAATGCAGAGTACCAACGACAACTAAATAGTTACCATCTTTATTAGGTAAAAAATAATTGGAGCCGAGATTATTTGCCCATGCGTTATTTCTTTGAGTAATGAACGCTTCCACCATCTCCTCTGACATCTGTTCTAATTCTGCAAACTGAATGAGTTTATGTTGATCACCTGCACTCCAACTTTCAATTAAACAGTGTAGAACTTGCTCATTATTGTCCCACTCATCCAATATTGAGGTTAACAACTCTTTACCATCTTCTGGTTGATTGGTCAGTAAGTCTATCTGAAATTGCAGTTCTTCTAGGCTGAAAATAGGCTTGTTATTGATCGTTGCTTTGTACATCAGACGCATATCGACACCATCATCCGGTACATAACCTAATAGGGACCATTGTGCTTGCTGTAATTGTAAAGCGGTTACCCAAGGCGGAGAGTCTTTGAGGTTTTCGGCATTTAGTCCTAACTGTTTAGCAACCGTAACTAATTGCGACAGTTGCTGTGTATTGAGCACATCTTTAGATAAATGTTGCGTGGGAGGATAGGTAATGCCTTCGATTTTTCTCACGTCAGTTTCTACAACTAGCCCATCACTACTTTCAAAAAACTGTGTTACTGCTTGAGGAAGTGGATACATCGATTCATCCCCTACATGGATCGATCCAACAATTAATAGGGTTTGATTTCCTTTCTTAGCTTGCCAGTAGAGTGGTTCGGCATTGATTACTATTGAAAAAAGCAAAGAGAAAACTAACAGAAAATATTTCACAGTTATTCGTCACGAAGGTTGCGTCAAAAACGTTACTTTAAAGTATTTTAACGGTTTTTACTGCGCTAAGAGTTGGGCTTTCGATCACATTTCTAGTCCATTATCCATTTTTATAAAATAGGTACCAGAATGTGGTTGTGAACAGGATCACGAGACATTGGTCATATAAAGCTCTATTTCAGTCACTTTATACACAAAAAACACGTCAAAAATGAACTTGTAATTTTAACGTGTTTATTAATGTATTGATTTATTTGATTTTATATTTTTTTGAAAATTATAAAATTTGAAGCGGATCACTGGACATGGTTAATTATTTTACGCTTAGAAATAACTACTAGTATGTTGTTGACATTGTGTAGAGCAGCCACTGGCTGACGTTTTTTTAAGTCCCTTATTTGGACTTTATTCCAGTCTATTAAGTGTAAGGTTAGTCATATGATTAAACGTAATTTGATCGCCGTTTCAGTCCTTGCCACCCTATCTGGGTGTTCAGTGTATCAATCTTCAGAGCAACAAGTCATCGACTCATTAGCCAATAACATCGATATTAAATATACCGTGTTAACCAACCATGGTGCTGATGAAGGTCTAGCCTGCCAAGATCTTGGTGCGGAATGGGCATCTTGTAATAAGGTGAATATGACACTGACTAATCATGGTGAGGCTGTAGATTCAAAAGATTGGGCTATCTATTTCCATAGTATCCGCCTTATTCTGGATGTTGAAAATGAGCAGTTTAAAATTACTCGTTTAACGGGTGATTTACATAAACTTGAACCGACAGACAAATTTGATGGGTTTGCCGCTGGAGAGGAAGTGGAACTTCCTTTAATTAGTGAATATTGGCAGTTGTTCGAAACTGACTTTATGCCTGGCGCTTTTGTAAGTGGCCCTAATGCTGAGCCTAAGTTAATTGCCTCGCTCAATACTGAAGATACCGCTTCGTTTGTACAAGGTTTAGAAGGAAACAATATTAAGCGAACTGCTGGTGATAATAATGTTTTTGCAACGGCAATCACTCGCTTTGAAAAAAATAATGATGTTCATAGCAAAGATGTGTCCACTACGCTTATTCCGACACCCCTGCATACCTTTGTGGGACAAGGCTCGGTTGATTTAAGCCAAGGTTTGAAGGTTGTCGAAGAAGGCTTTGACTCTGCACAATACGCAGCATTAGTTTCTAGAGCGGATTTACTCGGTGTAAGTCTAAATGGGGAATTGCCTGTTAGCGTTAAAGTTGATGCGGCAGCATTTTCTGGGGATATGGCTAAATCGGGTGCGTATTCTTTAGATATTCAAAAGGATGGTATCGGCATTGAGGCTTTTGACCAAGCTGGTGCTTTCTATGCCGTTCAATCGATCTTTGGCTTGATTGATAGCCAAAATGAAAAGTCTTTGCCGGTGATAAGCATTCAAGATGCTCCACGGTTCGAGTATCGTGGCGTAATGGTTGATGTCGCTCGTAACTTCCATTCTAAGCAAGCTATTTTAGCCACCTTGGAGCAAATGGCTGCGTACAAAATGAATAAGCTACACCTACACTTGACTGATGATGAAGGTTGGCGTTTAGAAATCCCTGGGTTACCAGAGCTGACCGATATTGGTTCGAATCGTTGTTTTGACCTACAAGAGAAAAGCTGTTTACTTCCTCAACTTGGCTCAGGGCCAACCTCGGATAACTTTGGTTCTGGTTACTTTAGCAAGGCCGATTACATTGATATTTTGAAATATGCGAAGGCTCGCAATATTGAAGTGATTCCTGAAATTGATATGCCAGCGCACGCTCGTTCGGCGGTAGTGTCGATGGAAGCACGCTTTGAGCGCCTAATGGAGCAAGGTAATGTGGAGGCGGCAAACGAATATCGCTTGATGGATCCACAAGATACCTCCAATGTAACAACGGTTCAGTTCTACGATAAGCAAAGTTTTATCAATCCATGTATGGACTCATCAACTCGCTTTGTTGATAAGGTAATCTCTGAAGTAGCGGCAATGCACCAAGAAGCAGGCGCTCCACTCACTACATGGCACTTTGGTGGTGATGAAGCGAAGAATATTAAGCTAGGCGCTGGCTTACAAGATATTAATGCAGAAGGCAAAGTGGCATGGAAAGGTAACATTGACTTATCTAAGCAAGATAAACCATTCCAACAGTCTCCACAGTGTCAGTCTTTGATCGCTGATGGTACTGTGAGCGACTTCGGTCATCTGCCAAGTCATTTTGCAGAGCAGGTATCTAAGATTGTGGCTGAAAAAGGCATCCCTAATTTCCAAGCATGGCAAGATGGTCTGAAATATAGTGAAGGTCCGGATGCGTTTGCCACAGAAGGTCAACGAGTAAACTTCTGGGACGTTCTGTACTGGGGGGGCACTTCATCAGTATACGATTGGTCAGCAAAAGGTTATGACGTCATTGTTTCTAACCCAGACTATGTCTATATGGATATGCCATACGAAGCCGACCCTAAAGAGCGAGGTTATTACTGGGCAACACGCGCCACGGATACGCGTAAGATGTTTGGTTTTGCACCGGAAAACATGCCACAAAATGCGGAAACGTCTTTAGACCGTGATGGCAACGGTTTTAGTGGTAAAGGTGAAGTTGAAGCGAAACCTTTCTATGGTTTGTCGGCACAATTGTGGTCTGAAACAGTACGCAATGACGAACAGTATGAATACATGGTCTTCCCGCGTGTACTTGCCGCTGCTGAACGTGCATGGCATAAGGCTGAGTGGGAAAATGACTACAAAGTTGGCGTTGAGTACTCACAGCAGACTAATTTAGTGAATAAAACGCAACTTAACCAAGATTGGGTTCGTTTTGCCAATATTATTGGTCAACGCGAGTTAGCTAAGTTAGATAAAGCGGGCATTGAATACCGCCTTCCAGTCCCTGGTGCTAAAATTGAAGCGGGTCAGTTGGCAATGAATGTTCAATTCCCAGGAGTCGAATTACAATACTCTGTTGATGGTGAAAGCTGGTTAGATTACGATGATTCAGCAAAACCTAAGGTTAACGGTGAGGTGTGGATTCGTTCGGTATCTACTAACGGTGAGCGTGCTAGCCGAGTCACTAGCATCAAATAGCGGCCCCATTTAAATGAAAGCCTCCGATCTCCGAAGGCTTTTTCGTTGATAGCTCTAAGATATAGGGCTAGTTGCCAGCGTGGTGTGAAAACTCAAACGCTTGCCCTTGTTCGTTGAACGCGTAAACCGAGTAAGCATCTTTTTTATTACCATGCTCCATACCTGGAGAACCGATCGGCATGCCCGGAACAGCTAAACCTTTAGCATTTTTCGGTGGGTTAGCAAGGAATGCTTTAATGTCATCGGCTGGGACATGGCCTTCAAAAATATAGCCATCAATAACGGCGGTATGGCAAGAGGCTAGCTCTTGCGTAATGCCAAACTTTTGTTTGATGGGATTCATATTTTCATGTAGCTCTTCTTTGACGGTAAAGCCTTGCTGTTCCATATGTTTACTCCAATCACCGCAACAACCACAGTAAGGAGACTTATAATTGGTGACAGTTGCTGATGCGATACTTTGAGCCGATAAGCTCGCCATCGCGAGTGTTAGCATCGTCATGGATAGTGTTTTTAGTTTCATAATCACCTCTGTGAAATAAAGGGCGTTTTAAATAGTCGTAAGCGATTGGCATTACTGACTACCGTAATTGAAGAAAATGCCATGGCCGCGCCTGCAACCACTGGGCTGAGTAAAAAGCCAAAAGCAGGGTAGAGAATGCCCGCCGCAATCGGGATGCCTAGCGAGTTATAGACAAAGGCTCCCAATAGATTCTGCTTCATATTTTTAATGGTGGCTTTGGATAGAGCGATAGCATTAACCACAGTCAGTGGTGAAGAGTTCAACAGTGTCATTTGTGCGCTCTCAATCGCAACATCACTGCCGCTGCCCATTGCCATACTTATGTCGGCTTTGGCAAGTGCTGGCGCATCGTTAATACCATCACCGACCATCGCTACCACTTGACCTTGTTTTTGTAGCTTATTGATATGTTGTGCTTTTTGTGCGGGCAGCACCTGAGCGATCACTTGTTTTATCCCTAATTGTTTTGCGATGGCATTAGCTACACTTTGAGTATCACCGGTAAGCATGACAGTGTGAATGCCCAGTTTCGTCAAAGCGGAGATAGCTTGAGCCGCCTCTTCTTTTATCGGGTCTGCAATGGCGATCATTCCTTTGATTTGATCATTAATGGTAATGACCATCGGAGTCCATGCCTTTGCAGCATAGCGTTTAATTGTTTCGTCAACGGGGGCGAGTGAAATCCCCAGCGACTGAATATGAGCAATGGAGGCGATGGTAATGCGCTCTCCTTGAACATTTGCACTTAACCCTTTGCCTCTTAAGTTGACAAATTGTTCAATTGACAGTGGTTGAATCGCGTGTTGCTGTGCGAATTGGCAAACCGCTTTCGCCAACGGGTGATCGGAATGTTGTTCAATAGAATAGGCGATAGAGAGTAAGCGTTGCTTGTCGATTTCAAAAGTATCCACACTTTGAACGCTTGGTTTGCCTTGAGTTAGGGTACCGGTTTTGTCAAAAACAACTGTGGTTATTTTACTGGCTGACTGCAAGACATCGGCATCGCGAATTAATATGCCCATTTCAGCGGCTTTGCCGACCCCCACTGTAACCGACAGAGGTGTTGCTAACCCCAAAGCGCAAGGACAAGCGATAATTAACACCGTGGTTGCTACAACCAGCATATAACTTGCCTTGGGGTCAGGACCAAACAGATACCAGGTAAAGGCTGAAAATAAGGCGATTAACACCACGATGGGGATAAATATGGCTGAAATTTGGTCTGCCAGTTTGGCAATGGCGGGTTTACTACTTTGTGCCTGGCGGACCATTTGGATAATTCGCGCCAGCATGGTTTGTGCACCAATGCCTGTTGCTTCAATGATTAAACTGCCGTCATTATTGATGGTGCCAGCGGATATGCCGTCTCCTTTGGTTTTTAGTACTGGAATTGGCTCTCCTGTGAGCATCGATTCATCAAGGTAGGACTCTCCTGTGAGCACTTTGCCATCAATAGGAGCCTTTTCTCCAGGCTTGATACGTAATTTCATGCCTAACTGAATAGTGCCAACGTCGATGGTTTTATCCCCTTGCTCTGTTATTAATGTCGCCTGTTGAGGTTGAAGGTTGATCAGTGCTTGCAAAGATTGGGTGGTTTTGGCTTTGGCTCTGGCTTCAATATAATGTCCGAGAGAAATCAAACCAATGATCATCGCACTGGCTTCAAAGTACACATGGCGAGAAGCAAGCGGAAACCAGTTGGGGACGATAATGACCAGCATCGAATAAATCCACGCAGCGCCAGTACCTAGTGCAACTAAGGTATCCATTGTGGCTCGGCGATGAGTTAGGGCCAGCCAAGCATTGCTGAAAAATTGGCGACCTGCGGTTGCCAACAACCCCAAGCAGAGTAAACCAATCATTCCCCATAACCATTGATCAAGTGTCGATAGGATCATCATGTTTCCGCCAGCGACACTCCAGCCCATGAGCGGAATACCGAGCATCAAACCAAGCCAAGCACAGCGTTGGTGGTGCTTCAGTGTTTCTTGTAATTGTTGTTGCTGCTTTTGCTGTTGTAATGCCGGGTCATCCATTTTTTCTGCGCGGTATCCGGCTTCTTTTACATTTTTAAGTAACTGTTGCACCAAGGCTTCATTTTGCGAAGAGGTGGCAACCAATGCGCTTTGTTCGGCTAAATTTATTTGAGCTCGTTTGACACCTTTTACGGCTAATAAGGCTTTCTCTACGGAAGAGACGCAGCTAGCACAGGTCATGCCTTGGATCAGTAAGTGAATGCTTACTGTTGAAAAGTATTCCAACATATCAGGTTGTTTAGGTAGATTGGTGTTATCAACTGCTGTTGGTGCGCTTTGTTGCTCAGCTTCACGATTTTCTTCTTCTATAAGCGCTTGATAACCGAGAGATGCTACTTGTTGTTGGATACTGGCAGCTGATAGGGTCGTCACTAAAGACAATTGTGTTTTAGTGACCAACAGGCGAGTGATTTGATCGGATACTTTAAGCAGTGAAGTAAGTTTGTTCACACAGCCACCGCAATTCAAACCTTGTAATTCAAATTCAAGATGATTACCGGCTTGATAGCCTAATGACTCGATTTCATCAATAAGTTCATCTAACGATGCGGACGTCGTCAATTCAATCAATGTGGTGGTAAGCTGGTGGATTTCTACATTGGCTTGCTGCTTTAGCTGACGTTCTATTTTTTTAGCGCAGCCCATACATTTAAGACCGGCTAGCGGTATGCTGAAATGTTTCATTGATAGATCCCCGAGTCATTCTATTACCGAGTAGCATAAACCTTCCCTTAAGGGCAAGGTCAAGCGCTAGCGTCATTTCGACAAAATCGTCAAATTGTGACTTTTTTATTCAATATGACGGCGAGTTTGTTGCGACTGACTTCAAAGATATTTATAGATGTAAATAAAGTTCCGTAAATTTTGATCAATACGATGTTGATTGACTCACAAAACTGTCCTTAAAAACATAAATCACTATTACTACATCTTATAAAAAGTTAATTTTAACGTTTTTTTGTTTTTATGGTTGATGTAACTAATTGTTTTTTAATGATTTATATTTGTTTGTTTTTGGTTATTTTGAAGTTTGTCAGAGAAATGTCTGTCCTATTTTTTGGAGAAAAAAAAGTTTGTCATATTGGCCCCGTCCATAAATGGTTCTCCAGATGATTCATATTCCTGTCCTGTATGAATTTGAATGGGGATAAAAAACTTAAAAATAATATATAGGGGTTTATCTTATGTCTCATTTCAAAAAAACGTTATTAGGTGCAGTGGTTTCTAGTTTAATGATGAGTGGTGCGGCTTTTGCTGAAGGAGCAAATGGCGATGCTGCTGAAAAATTCTTAACCAAGGATTCATTTGCCTATGAAGTTTACGGCATTATCGCGATGCAGGCCGCGTATCGTGATTATGACAGCGGTGATAGTGTTAAAGATGATAATTTGGGTGGAATGCAGTTCAATAATGAATCACGCATTGGTTTCCGTGGTAAAAAACAATTTGCAAATTTTGGTCCAACTTTCCTTTGGCAAATTGAAGGGGGGTATGTAGACCCTAGTTTTGGTGGTGAAGGTGCTGGTCTGGGAGAGCGTGATACCTTCGTAGGTTTTGAAAGCGAAAATATGGGGCAAATTCGTGTCGGTCGTGTGTTGACGCCATTATATGAACTTGTTGACTGGCCAGCATCGAACCCAGGTTTAGGTGATGTGTTCGACTGGGGTGGTTCTATTGGCGGAGCGAAATATCAAGATCGCCAATCAAATACTGTTCGCTGGGACTCCCCAATGTATGGTAATGCTTTCTCGTTAGATGTTGCGGCGGGCGCGGGTGATAAGGCTGGTTTAGGTGAAGGTGATGACTATTGGGCAGGTGTCGCGGCTCATTATAAAATTGGTCCTGTACAAATTGATGCTGCTTACGAAGGAAACCGTGATATTGCCACTGAAGGTACTAAATGGGATAACAATACTTACCTAGTCGGTTTACAAGGTTGGTTTGACAATGGCATCTCTTTCTTTGCTCAATACAAAATGATGGATGCTAAATCCACTGCTGGTGATGATGAAAAGCAAAATGCAATGTCAGCAGGTTTGATGTACACCACGGGTGACTGGCAATATAAACTCGGTTACGCAGCAAACTTTGAGTTAGAGCGCAATGGTAAAACGCTAGACAATACAGATGACGATGTTCTTTCTGCTCAAGTGATGTATTTTGTCGACCCATCTGCGGTGCTATATGTGCGCGCGCGTACACTCGATTTTGGTGATAAAGCGTCTTATGCCAATGGTTATCAAGATAAAGATGCTGATGGAAAAGTGACTGGTACTGAGCGTTGGAAATCTGATGATTACGTAGAATTTTCTGTGGGCGTTGAATACTATTTTTAATCAGCCACAAGGCTAAATATCCTAAAGGGCGGTTTCCGCCCTTTGACGGCTTATAAAAATAATGAGGTCCGAAGATGTTATTAAAAAAACGATTTATTATTGCAGGGCTATCTACCCTATTTTCTTTACAAGCATTCGCCGCTTCCATTCAACTTCAATCTGAAATTGTCCCGCAAGTGTTAAATGGTCAAGCGGTACAAGCGGATGATTTTATACAGCCGCAACAGTTAGAACTAAAAAATGGTGCCAATCAGTTGGTGGTCACTATTGGACAAATTGTTTTTCAAGATGGAAAACGAAGAAAATTTGATTCTCAACCTATGATTATCGAGTTTTCAACAGGTAGTGATGAGTTACTAACACTAAACTATCCCAACCTGAGAACGATCGAAGATGCTAAATCTTTCGAAAAAAAACCGACGTTTTCATTTACCAATCAAGATAAGCAGACGAAAGAATATTCATTATTGGTAATGAATAAAAATGGTCTACAAGGATTTAGAGATTACGAACGAGAAGTTGCTGATTTTAATCATCAAAATGAAAATGCAACCGTTATTACTGATAGTTCAAAAAGCACTGCAAGTGGAACAACCGACCTGAAAAATGAGTTTTCAAGCCTCTCAAAAGAGCAACAACAAGAATTTATGCAGTGGGCATTGAGAAACTTGAAGTAATCGAGGATTGTAGATTTACTTGTCAGTGGTAAAATGTCGTCACTTTTTATCCTTGTATTCGCAGCGGAACTATTCTCCGCTGTATTTTTATCCCTAAGGAAATCAAATGACGGTTAAAACTCGTTTTGCTCCTAGCCCAACTGGCTATCTTCACGTAGGTGGTGCGCGTACTGCACTTTACTCTTGGCTTTATGCAAAAAACCAAGGTGGTGAGTTCGTTTTACGTATTGAAGATACGGACCTAGAACGTTCTACCCAAGAAGCAGTAGATGCGATTCTTGAAGGTATGACTTGGTTAGGTTTGGAGTGGGATGAGGGCCCATATTTCCAAACTAAACATTTTGATCGTTACAACGAAATGGTTGATAAGCTGCTGGCGGAAGATAAAGCATACAAATGCTACGCATCTAAAGAATTGCTAGATGAAATTCGCGCTGAGCAAGAAGCGAATAAAGAGATGCCTCGTTACGATGCAGATCACCCTAAAATCAAAGCGGTCAATGACACGGCGAAAGATGGTGACCCATGCGTTATTCGTTTCCGCAACCCGAAAGAAGGCAGTGTTGTTTTCAATGACCAAATTCGTGGCCGTATTGAGATTTCCAACAGCCAAATGGATGATTTAATCATCCGTCGTACTGACGGTTCTCCAACTTACAACTTCTGTGTGGTTGTTGATGACTGGGATATGGGTATTACTCATGTTGTACGTGGTGAAGATCATATCAACAACACGCCTCGTCAAATCAATATCTATGAAGCTCTAGGTGCACCAGTGCCAGTGTTTGCACACTGCGCAATGATTCTAGGTGACGATGGTGCGAAACTTTCAAAACGCCACGGCGCGGTGTCAGTAATGCAATATCGTGATGAAGGTTACTTACCTGAAGCATTAAATAACTACCTTGTTCGCCTAGGTTGGTCTCACGGCGATCAAGAGATTTTCTCCCGTGAAGAGATGATTGAATTCTTTAGCTTAAACGCGATCAGTAAATCGGCTTCAGCATTCAATACTGACAAGCTATTGTGGTTAAATAACCATTACATTAAAACCTCGGATCCACAATATGTTGCCAAGCACTTAGAGTGGCATTTTGAGCATCAAGGTATTAATCGAGATAATGGCCCTGTATTGGCAGAGATCGTTAAATTGGTCGGCGAGCGTTGCAACACTTTGGTTGAGCTTGCTGAGCAGTCGCGTTATTTCTTTGAAGATTTCTCTGAGTTTGATGAAAACGCCGCGAAAAAGCACTTACGTGGTGTAGCAAAAGAGCCATTGACATTAGCTTTGAATAAAATGGAAGTTTTGACTGAGTGGACAACAGAAAACTTACATAACGTCATTGCTGAAGTGTGTGAAGAACTTGAGATCGGTATGGGTAAAATTGGTATGCCTTTACGTGTTGCCGTTACTGGTGGTGGTCAATCACCATCTGTAGATGCTGTTATGCAGCTTATTGGTAAAGAGCGCGTTGTTGCTCGTATCAAGATGGCTCTCGACTTTATTACGCAACGTGAAGCTAACGTGCAGTAATATCTCACTTGATAATTAAATCAACCGCAGCCTTCGCTGCGGTTTTTGTTAAATTATTTAGTGTGATGGGTTTGTAAGTTTTTACAAAATAGTGATAAAAATAAGTTAATTCGTTATTCATCCTTTCTTTTCATAGGCTATAGTAATGGCTGCGATGCAAAGTTTATCTGAGGTCAGAGCGATTGTTTCTCTTAGGTAAAGTCATCATAATAACTATAACGTGGAAGGAATTTATATGAAAAAGTTAGCAGCAGTTATTTCGGCGTCACTTCTTTTTGCATCTTCTGCCACAATGGCTGAGGTGTATCTTGGAGGCAAGGTCGGTAAATCATGGCTAGATGATGCTTGTCGTTCGGTGGATACATGTGATGATGATTCGTCTACAGTTGGTGTGTTCTTGGGTTACCAAGCACTTGATTGGCTCTCTATAGAAGCAGGTTATGATTATCTTGGTGAATTCAGTGGTGCAGGTCTTGATAATGATAAAGTTAATGTGATCACCTTAGCTCCTAAATTTAGTGTTCCGTTGGCTTATGGGGTCGAGTTTTATGCCAAAGTCGGTGGCGCTTATGTTGATTACGGCAGTGAAGATGACTACTCATATCTAGGCGCAGCCGGTTTAGAATTTAATACCGATAATAATTTAACATTCCGTGTGGAATACCAAGCAATTACAGATATTAATAACGATCTTGTACGCGCTCAAGGAAACTCTGCAACTTTAGGGGTGGCTTATAAATTTGGTGGTAGTAAGTCTGAACCAGAACCGATGATGGTCGAAGAGGTGGTCGAGGAATCTGTTGTGGTTATTGAAACGACAACTGTAGTTAAAAGTGTGCCATTCCAAAGTTTAGATGGTAGTAACTTTGAGCATGATAGCTCAACATTAACTCAACAAAGTGAAGAAATTCTCGATAAGCTCGTCACTTACTTGAGCACTTACCCTCAGTCACGCGTTGAAATTACAGGTCATACTGATTCAACAGGGGCTGCGGCTTATAACCAAAAACTATCGGAAAAACGTGCTCAAGCGGTTGCTGATGCCGTCATCGCTAAAGGCGTTGAAGCAAGTCGTATCACAGCGAAAGGTGAAGGAGAGAGTAAGCCAATTGCGTCAAATGATACAGTGGAAGGGCGCAAGCTAAATCGCCGAGTCGATATTGTTATTCCTGAGTTTGAATACGAAGTGACAAACTAACTTTATTTGTGATCAATAATGCTAAAGCCCGCGACAAAGCGGGCTTTATTATCGGAATGTTAAGTCATGCCAATTGTAGTAAACACTGGTCATCCTAGCTTGTTAAAATACTCGATAATGGTGTTAGAATTTTTGATTGTAGAATAACTACTTATCAAAAAATTCCGCTTTGTCCTCAAGTATTTTTCCTATGCTATTTCTGATTACTTGCCGTGATTAGTATCATTTCAAATCTATGCTGTTTAATCGGCCCATGTAAACCAGAATATCAAGATAATCTTTGTAGGCTTCCAGCAATGCTTTTTTGGTTTTGGTATAAGCGCCAAGTTTGCCGTGTTTGTTGATAGAACAAACGACACTCTGGAACTCACAATTACCTTTATCATCATAGTGGCGCCAAGCTGCGATATAGCAAGGATCTCGAGCATCAGGGTTCTCCTGAGTCGGCCTTGGTTTATTGATAATCTTTGGCTCCAAACTATGAGGAAGGCGAGTCATCAGATAAGGATCTTTTAACAAACGGCGCCAATGTTTACCCCACATTTCCATTCCTAACTCATTTCTTAACTTAATTGCCTTTTTCAACCCCTTTTTTTCACCGATACGAATGTAACCGACAGAGCGGTGCAAGACCGTATCATCAGGGGTGTGGATGTGAATTTTATAGGCTGTTTTCGCCTTAGAGATAAAGCGGTGACCAGTATTTGTTATCAGGTTACTCTTTTTCATCATCTTCATATCGATAGTTCTATTATTATTTATTTTAGATTATTTGAAGTGGAACGTGTAGTGCGCACTATATATGAATAATAGTCGCTTGAATCAAGGTTGGGTGAGTTTTGAGTAAGAATAGCAGAGCCGTTAGCTGTATTTGGGATGCAAGAGATGAAATAAAGGCTAGCTGGGTTAACTGGCTAGCCTTTATTTTATATGGCGCTCCCGACAGGAGTTGAACCTGTGGCCTGCCCCTTAGGAGGGGCTTTTTTAGTGTTTCTCAATGAACAGTGATGAACTTTGATATTAAAATAACCTTTTGTATTTAAACGTTAAAATTCTATTTATTTGTTTTTTGTTGTTCATTCTTGTTCGTCTGAATATAATGAATCTGCTACATATTTGCTACACAGGAATCGCGTTTTGCTACACATGTGATACACAGCGTGGTGTTCTAGTAAAAGTGGGTCATTTATGCCGATAACTAAAAAAATCACTACAGCGACAATCAAAAGCCTCAAGGTGGAAGACAAAAGGCTAAATGATACGGAGGTATCCGGTTTTCATGCGCGGATTTCACCAAAGGGACATATTAACTATTACCTGTTCTATCGCTTTAACGGTAAGCAGCATAATTACTTAATAGGTTCTGCCAACGTCCTTACTCCTGCTCAGGCAAGAGATCAGGCTAAAGAGCTTTCTGGTCGAGTAGTGAGCGGTGTGAATGTTCAAGAAGAGAAGCAAGTAGCCAAGAAAGAAGAGGAACGAAAGAACCTTACATTAGGCTCATACCTCAAAAATACTTACCTGCCATATTTGGTGGCTCTAAATCCTAAAACTGCTAATAAAGCCTATAGAAATATCACTTCTGCTTTTAGCTTGTTACTAGATATGAACTTAGATTCGATTTCATCATGGGATTTGCAGCAGTGGGTTACTGAACGTCGAAAACAAGGCGTATCACCCGCAACGATTACTTATTCCTTTAATCGTCTAAAAGCTGCTATGAATCGAGCTGTTGAATGGGAGTTAATTGAAAAGCACAATTTCAAGAGTATTAAGCTAGTTCGAGAAGATAACACTCGTATACGTTACCTGAGCGTTATCGAAGAAGATGCTTTGTTCAAGGCGTTAAAAGAGAGGGATAAAGAAGTTAGGCGGCAAAGAGAATCAGCAAACCAATTCAGAAAAGAACGCAACTTAGTGCTATTTCCTACGTTTGATGATGTTCAGTATGTTGATTATCTGGAGCCTCTTGTCATTACCGCGATAAATACAGGTCTGCGTAGAGGTGAACTACTTTCGCTCCGATGGCGAGAGATTTCTTTCGATAAAGGTTACTTAACGGTAACGGCACAGAATGCAAAATCTAAGATGATTCGAAATGTACCGTTGAACAATACGGTCTTTGAGGTGCTTAAAACGTGGCGAACACAAAACCTTGATTCTGAGTTTGTGTTTGTTGGTGCTGGTGAAGAGGCTATTACCGATGTTAAGAAACCTTGGATGAGAGTTCTTAGCAACGCCAAGATTGAAAATTTCCGTTTCCACGATTTACGCCATCACTTTGCCAGTAAATTGGTTATGGCAGGAGTCGATCTAAATACTGTTCGTGAGTTGTTAGGTCATGCTGATCTCAAAATGACGTTACGTTATGCGCACCTTGCTCCAGAGCACAAAGCTGCTGCTGTTAACCTGATTGGATGAGTCATTAGTGATATGGTGAATTGCTAAATAAATAACGTAAACAGGTTAGCGTTTTTAGCTTCTACGTAACGTTATGTTACGTTGGAGTCATTAAGTTCGTTATGTAACGTTAAGTTAAGAAGAAAAACTAATCGGTTGGGGGAATCGTGATAAAACGTCGTTATATACGTATAGAAGAAATAGAACAGAAAACCCCTTTCACCAAAGGCGATATTTTGGAGCTGGTTGAAAGGGGAGATCTATCATTTTCTGCTAACGTTAAGTCTGACACTATGGGGGCAGTCCATACCAATGATGGAACCCGTTATGTCTACGGAGTTTTTCGTTACGAAGGTATTGTTGGCTTAACTAAGGAAGCTTCAAAGTCATTTGCTGAAAGTGACAAGCCCCAACAGGTCAGTCTAGTGATGATTAAACATCCGGAAAATATTCTTGGCTGGGGGACGGTCGAAGAGAAGTTCGGAAAAGTAGAACATGATAGAACCCCTTATATCCCTACTTCAATTAATAAACCTGAAAGAATGATCTGGGCATATCCACAAGTTGGAGTTGGCAAGTCAGGTCTTCAAATGTTTAATAATATGACCGTAATGTTAAGTAAGGTTGCTGGAACATATGATCAGAATTCAAATGATATTAAAGAGGATCAAAAAGACTATTTTCGCTCTGGTAAGCTAACGGTTACATCTGATGCTCTTCGAGTCGATCTTGAAGACCTTAACCGCCTTATTGAAAAGTTGGAAACTTCGCTTGAGAAAGCTCACGTAACATCACATTCCCCCAATATTGAAACACATCCGATAAAACAAATAATCGAGAGAATTATTTCAAATAATTTTGAATATAGCTCGAGCACGATTTGGAATTTATTGCGGAAAGAATTTGAAAGTGATTTGAAACAATTTGATATTGATGAAGTGATATTTGAAATAACGCAAGATGATTTGAGTTACTTTGGTCAGGGTGATGTGACTAAAACAATAACATACAGGCGTTTTCAAAATTTAATTAGTGAAGTAAGAAAAAACCTTCATGGCTAGCTGCACGGTAATCTGCACGTGCAGATTTAACACGTTTTAATGGTTTCCAGTGAACAACAGGAGATCATTACATGTCACTCGCTACCGTTGGGAAACGCGCATACACAGAGCAGGAAACTGCTGTCTATATCGGAATGAGCCGTTCATTTCTACGTCAGGCTAGAATGGAAGGGCAGCGTAAGAATCGCACCGATGCTCCACCGTTTATTAAAATCGGACGCGCTGTCCGTTACCTAAAAGAAGACTTAGACCAGTGGCTAGAAAGCCATACTAAGTTAGATCATCTGTCTCAGGAGGTATTAAGTTATGCCTAACCTGACCAAAGACCAAATCACATTATTATTTTGGATGCGTACCGGACGAAAGTTTGAAGTCTGTTCTGATGAAAACTGTCCGAAACGTGGTGACATTGTTCCGAAAAGGCGTCTTCCAATTCGAGTTTCTAGTCGGACAATAAATAGGCTCGTTGAGGAAGGGCTTATTATAGGAATCCCTAAGTTAGTTTACGGGATTCGCTGGGATGCTTATTCAATAACAGCGAAAGGGAAGGCAGCCGTATGAGTTGCCTTAATCTAACCTTTGTTGACCGTGATGACAGAGCCTTTGTTGAACAAAGGCTTTCTCCGTTTCCGCTAGAAATTCAACATTTATTGCTAAACAAATATTTGCGCCAACCGAGTAAGTTTGAACGTAATACCTACCTTCGAGTTACGACAGACAATATTGCTAGAAAGCTTTCTATCCCTTTAAGCAAACTTGAGTTAAACCTGTCAGAAGATGACCTTAGAGCTAAAGCAAAGCATTTGGCTAAGTCTACGTTAGCCCTGCGTCGTCAGTATTTGGACGATGAGTTGGCTTTATATCCGGTTCGTCTTTTCGTTCAACAGCAGGGTATCAATCAGACAACTGTGAGTTACAGTCTAAACGGGGAGTTAAGTCGCTATGGAGACCATAAATGGTGGCTAAGAAAAATCAGAAAGTCGTTACGACAAAATATTGAAGCCGTTTTGCATCACCTTAACCAGGTGAATAAGCAGAAGAGTTTATATTGCTCAAATCCAACGTTAATAGCTCGAATTCGTCAGAAAGACTATCAGCGTGCTTACTTAGAAAATACGATTGCTACGAATGAGCTAGGGCAAAGCTTTTCTCTGTTGGAGCTTTCACAGAAAGGGGTATCAGACCCAAAGATTCGTAAAGGCGAATTGATGATGAGAGCTAGAGGGTTTGAAGAGTTAGCCAAGGAATTAGGACATGAGGCAACGTTTCTTACTATTACTTGCCCGTCTAAGTATCACCGTAGTTATTCAAAATCCGGTCATGAAAATCCGAAATGGGAAGGGTATACACCATTAGACGGACAGCAATATCTAAATAATATTTGGCAACTAATTCGCTCTAAATTGAATCGATTAAACATCCGATTCTATGGCTTTCGTGTGGCAGAACCTCAGCATGACGGTACACCACATTGGCACTTACTCTTATTTGTTGAGCCTAGCCGTTACGACGAAATGGTAAATATTATGCGTGAGTACGCTTTACGCGAAGATGGTGATGAGAGTGGCGCGACTGAACACCGTTTTACCGAAGTGAAAATTGACCCGTCGAAAGGAAGTGCGACAGGCTACATAGCTAAATACATTTCAAAGAATATTGATGGTAGTGATTTAGAAGATGGTGTTTATGGTGAGGATCCAAGGGATGCGGCAGCCCGTGTTGACGCATGGGCGTCTTGCTGGGGAATTCGTCAATTTCAGCAGTTGGGCGGTTGTTCTGTCACTGTATGGCGAGAGTTAAGACGTTTGAAGTGTGTAGAAGGGCTTACCCAATTAGCTAAGGAAATTGTTGAAGCGGCAGACTCTGGCAACTGGAAAGTGTTTACTAAAAAAATGGGCGGCGTATTTAGCTTGCGCAAAGAACAGGTATTTAAGCCTTACTACGAGCTTTCAGTAGATAGAGATACTGGTGTAATCAAAACGATTCAATATTGCGATAGCGAGCTTATGAGAGCGTTGAAAGGGGTATTTACAGCTGGACATGAAATTATCACTCGTGTTTTTCAGTGGCGTATTGATGCAAGCGTTCGCCATGCTTTTTAACTTGGAGTTCTGTGAATAAGTGTATTTATTTAAAAAAAGAGAGTTTCTTATGTGAAGTAAGCTACTTGTCTTTATGAAAATACATGGTTGTTTTTGTGATATCAATATGCAAATAAGTGGTCTGGCGTACATGCATTCATTTGAATTTTATAGCATACTGTTAAAAAATTTAGAAATAAATCATATGGTTATGTATGTGTTTATATACAGTGCTGATAGTTTGGATTTATGAGACCCTTATAGGAATTGTATGGAAAATGGACCATTTGGATCGCGTTGCGTTATAGAAGAAAAAATATCGGGAAGTACTCTTAGAGCTTATCTAGTTGGATTTGATTTGACTGATGATGGTGCTAGTCAGTATCGATGGAAGGAATTCATACAGAGAATACTAGCTGTGATACATGAGTTCTCATTTGGATACCATGAGGGAACAAGTACTGACAATACTCAAACGTTGGGTAAAATTATTGACGCTGCTGATGCGATTTATAAAATCGATGAATTTCAAAAAGTTAAAGATATTTATTTAAATGGAGGTCATATTGATGATGATGTTGCAGATAAATATCTAAGACGGGGTGAATTCGGAGAGCTTATATTACATTTATTGTTGAGAGATAACTTTAATACTGTTCCCTTGTTATCTAAAATTTATTTCAAAGACTCTTTAGGGCATACTGTCCATGGATTTGATGGTGTTCACATTCAACCGGAAACCGAATCATTGTGGTTGGGTGAATCTAAGTTATATTTAAATCCTAAGAGAGGTCTGGTTGAATTAATAAAGGATATAAAAGAACATATAAAAATAGACTACTTAGATTCTGAGTTTTCCCTTATATCTAAAAAGATAAAGCATTTTGAAGAAAATAATGATTCAAAGCGTTGGAAAGTGGCTTTATCAAGTACAACAAAGTTGAAGGATAAACTTAAAGAAATTCATATACCGTTATTGTGTACATATAGTAGCGATCTATTTACTAAATTTGATGATGAGAATGCAGAGCAATTTGTTTATGAATATAAAAAAGAAATAAACGACTTAAAGAAATATTTTGAAGACAAAAATGATCATCCATTAAAATCAAATGTAAATATTACCCTCATACTATTTCCTGTAAAATGTAAAGTGGAGTTGGTCAAACGGCTTCATAATAAATTATCTTTGCTTCAGCAGGTTGGAGATTAGCTTTGGATAGCATTATAAATTTAATAAAAAATAGGGATGATTTCTCTTTAAGTGATACGTTTAAGTTATATGATGTGTGCTCTCGTATGTTTGTTAAAAATGAAAAAAAAGGAATGGAAATTCTTATATATATATTGGAGTATAGGCATAAATTTAATGATTCTCTAGATGATATGTTGGCTGATTTAATTGAATCTATAGGTTTTTATCCATATTTAGAAAAGGAAAATCTAAAGCTATCTTCCACTGGTGCAAAAATAAGATATAAAAATAACAGTTCACGTAAGATATCCGGTAAGGTTTTTCATGATGAGCAGAAATATTTATCTGATATTCTTCGTCTAGATAAGAATATAGTAGTTAGCGCACCAACTAGTTTTGGTAAAAGTCTTCTCATAGAGGATGTGATTGCTTCAAATGATTATAGGAATATAGTTATAATACAACCAACTCTAGCTTTGCTTGATGAAACAAGGAGAAAGTTAAATAAGTACAATGAACAATATAAATTAATATTGCGAACTTCTCAGGAACCAGATAAAAATAAAAGTAATATATTTCTTTTTACTGCCGAACGAGTTAATGAATATTCTATGTTTGAAAGTGTAGATTTTTTAATTATTGATGAGTTCTATAAACTTAGTACTAAGAGAGATGATGAAAGATCTGATACATTAAATAATGCATTCAATTACTTATTAAAAAAATTCAATCCTAAGTTTTATCTTCTTGGTCCAAATGTAGAGGGGATTTCAAAAGGTTTTGAAGATAAGTATAACGCTACTTTTTATAAAACTGAATATAGTTTGGTTGCTTGTGAAGAGTGTAATGTATATGAAGAACATCAGGGGATGTTTGGTGAAAGAGGTGAGAAGAAAAAATATAAAGAGAAGGTACTTTTTGATCTTCTATGGGATAAAAAAGAAGAGCATTCGTTAATATATTGTGCATCCCCTTATAGAGCAAGGTATTTAGCTAAAGAATATTGTCAATATCTTATAGAAAAGGGAGTGGAAGAAACGAGTGATGAAATTGATATCATTGAATGGATAGAGAAAAATGTTTCTAAAGAATGGAGCTTGATTAAATCTTTGAAAAGAGGAATAGGTATTCATGATGGTGCTCTACAGAAGCATATAACATCCACTATTATAGAATATTTTAATTTGGGTAAAATCAAGCATTTATTCTGCACGGCCACTATTATTGAAGGTGTAAATACAAGTGCTAAAAATGTCATTTTCTTTGATGAAAAGAAAGGGAAGGATATTAAAGTTGATTTCTTTGATTATTCAAATATCAAGGGTAGAGCTGGCAGAATGATGGAGCATTATGTCGGTGTAATATATAATTTTAATGAAATACCAGAAAGGAATCAAATGTATGTGGATATTCCTTTCTTTGAGCAGAGCCCTATATCTGATGAAGTTTTAATTAATATAGATGAAAATGAAGTTATTAATAAAGAAACTAGTCAGTTTGAATATATAAATTCTTTACCACCGGAAGAGAAGGCTTTGTTTTCAAAAAATTCTATTCATATCAAAGGTCAAGAAAGCCTTCTTAAAAAAATTAGGGATGATATCCATAGGAATTATAAACTAATATGCTGGGATTCAACTCCGACTTATGCGCAATTAGAGTATTGCCTTGGACTTGCTTGGGACTATTTACCTAAGCCGAATGAATCTCTACGACCAATGACAAAAGCTAGACTAGTTAAGATAACATTTGATTATGGTTGGAATAAAAATATAAATGAGCTAGTGAAGAATACGTGTTCTTACAAGTTTGGATTGGAAAGTAACAAGAATAAAGACAAAGCGGATATTGTTGATGATGCTATTCGCGATAGTTTTCAGATTCTAAGACATTGGTTTCAATATAAAATACCCAAGTGGTTGATTGTTTTACATGAAATACAGAAGTTTGTATGTTTAGAAGAAGGGAGAAGAGCTGGAAATTATCTGTATTACGCTAGCTCTATTGAAAATGATTTTATTCAAGATAATTTAGCTATCTTATCGGAATTTGGAGTACCTCGTTCAGCTATAGATAAATTGCAAACTAAAATATCTGATAGTTTAAATCAAGATGCAGTGCTTGAAGAGATAAGGCGCAGAAAACTATTTGATATGCCAAATTTATTAGACTATGAACGAAAAAAGATAACGGAAAACCTTTAACTTAGATGCTCTTGTTTGTGTGATTTCGGTTTTTGGTAATACATGCCTGATTTGGACGGAGATTAATAGATTGTGAATAGGTAGGCAAATTTCCATCTTTGTACATTCAATTTGCTACACAATTGCTACACAAAAATCCAGAAAAGCAAAATGGCTAAGCGGTTACTAACCGCTTAGCCATTGATGGAATTGGCGCTCCCGACAGGAGTCGAACCTGTGGCCTGCCCCTTAGGAGGGGGCCGCTCTATCCTACTGAGCTACGGGAGCTGAGGTGGGTAGTTTACTCAACATTTCCATAAAGTTAACCACCTAACTTAAAAATTAAAGCTGTTTGTGCATAACATCGCCAATTTGGATACTGGCGGCAAGGTTTTGTTGGTCAACGCTGAGCTCTGCTTCATTTTCATACACTCTTGTGACTGTCAGTGTGATATCACTTTGCGTCACTTTATTGCGAGGTAACCCTTTTTGGTCGATGAAAGAGCCGGTGTGCCACAACTGTAATTTATCCCCTGTTTTTACGCCGTGTACTCTTCCTAAATCAATGGTAATGGTATTACCAAACTTTGCGACCACTTCTGGTAAGGTAATTTTGCATGAAAGTTCAGATTCTAGATCCAACATAATATTTCGACTAACACGAAGCATCATGTTGCCATAGGTTGATGCCCAGAAGCGTGCGCTTTTCGTATCGACTTGGCTCGTTTTAGCAAAAGGCCACTTGGCCACTTCACGATAATTACGAGTGAGAACCTCTTGACCCGTTTTTCCATCAAAGACCTGCATCTGTATGGCAAACTGACGGTTAATCACATCATCAAGTAGCAGTTTTTGATCAATCGTTGCCGTTAAATCGGTAATGACACCGCCAAGAATGTATTGTGCTCCTGTATCCTCTGCGATCATGGTTAATCGTTCTGAGTGTTGTTTGTCAATGAAATAGTCAGTGGTGCCAACAGAGACAAAGCTACGAGACTCTTGATCCAACTGACGATTAATGACTTGAGCAAAGTCATCGCCCACATTATATATTTGCCCCATAACGGCTTGTTGTGGGGAAGCTAGGTCAATATTGCCCACTAAGAACGTCTTTTTATACTGACTTACGTGGCAACCTGTTGCCGAAGGATAAATATCAATTCGTGCTTTGACATACATGACACCTTGGCGTGTTTTATGTTCTTCAACCAATACGTAGCGCACTTCGTGGTTAGTAAATTGATATTCATTACGTGAGGATTCTAGTAGTGGTCTTAGGTTACTAATACTACCAATGTCGGCCCCGGCAAAGTTTACCGCCTTATAAATGGCGTCTTCTAGTGCATTCAGGCGAGCTACTTCCTCAGAAGAGACAATTGCTGATGTACCAGTCACTTCATACCATGCGGCATTTGCCGTTTGAGTAAAGCTTGTTATGTATAGCATTGAAAATAAAACAGAAATAAATTTTTTCATTGTTATTTGCCAGTTAGGTATAAATTTTGCTTTTAGAATCTTAGCTGATTTAGGCAATGCATTTTGAAATAGTGACTAATTTTAAAAAGCAAAGAGTGTTCCAGTTTTTATTTTATAAAGTTTGGAGCGAAAGTTGCCTCAGTATATCTGGAGATAAGAGAATGAAAAAATGGCTTTCGATTGTGCCCGTAGTTTTTCTAACTGCCTGCGCTTACGCCCCGATTTATAACGGAAAAGAGCCATACAGTGGTTCACAGTTTATGTTAATGGAGAGTCCACGTCACACGTTAGATTTCTTTGTTGAGAGTATGACCGAAGATCTGATGGTTTCAAACACCAGTGTGTCTGCGCGTACGCCCATTGCTGTGACATCATTTGTGGATTTACAAAGTATGGATTCAACTAACTGGCTAGGAAATTCGGTGTCTGAAGGTTTTATCCATCAGTTCCAGCGTCGTGGCTTTAAAGTCGTAGATTTTAAAACCACAGGTTCAATCCAGGTGACTCAACAAGGTGATTTCGCCTTTAGCCGTGATTGGAAAGACCTAGCACAAGAGCAAGAGATACAATATATCTTGACTGGGACAATGCTGCGACAAGACGGTGGTGTTTTGGTGAATGCTCGTGTGGTTGGAATGCAATCACGAGTAGTAGTTGCTACAGCGCAAGGCTTTTTGCCTGCAGATCGGATAGGACGAGATTTGGATACTCTGAACAGTATCCGAACGCAAGATGGTGTGTTAATTCGTTCAGATCCAACTATCACGCAACCTTACACGGTCATTCTGCGTCCATAGGAGATAACAATGAAAAAATTGCTATTGCTTCTGGTTGCAGTGGTTATGGTCGGGTGTCAGCCACTGCAAACAATGAGAGCTGATGATTGGCTTACCGCCGTTGGTTATGCCAGCATTAGTGAGCAAACAGGGCGCAGTGAAGAGGAAAAGCAAGTACGTGCGATGCGTGCTTCTAAAATTGATGCGTATCGTGAGTTGGCCGAGCAAGTCTACGGCATGCGAGTTAGCGGTCGAGCTGAGTTGCAAAATCAACGCTTGGGCACTGAGTTGACATCTGGAGCGGTTGATGGTGTGATTCGTGGTGCTGAAGTGGTACGAAGTTATAAAGTTGGCGACAGTTACGTTACTGAATTACGTCTTGATATTCGTAAAATGGATAAATTACGTGATTATGGCGAGGTTCAACAAGTTCCTGAAAAACGTCAGAAGACACTCTTTTAATTTCACACTCTCTCCAGATCAAAAAAAGCGGCAAATATTGTCGCTTTTCTATTTTTTAACGCATTAAATTTATGCTTTTATGTTCGTACCTAATGTTGATACGGTATGCGTTTTACCGCCAGCATTGTATGTCATGCCTATTTTGCCATGACTTTGCTGCATCAAATTATTCAACTTATTAAAGCTCAATTGAGCACGTTGTAGTGCTTCACCGTTAACCAAGTTTGCTTGTTGGCAGTCGTGGACAATTGAACGAATTTGATCAACGAGTTGTGACAGGTTTTCATCTTCAGTCAGGCTCTCGATATGAGGATGTTTAGCAATTCGCTGATCGGTCAGTTGCAGTTGTCCAATTAAGGTCATCTTTTGTTTAGCAATGGCTTCGATTTCTGTGGCGGCACGGCCAGTAATGGCTACTTTTTCTTTTTCAAGTAACTGAGAGAGTTCAAGTGCGTTTTTCAATTGAAAATCGACTAAGTCTTTCAATACAGCCATTATATTTTGCCTTAATTAATCAAAAACTTGGATTACTCGAAGCCACCCAATTCTTTCTCAAATTTAATTATATTGTCTGCAAGTTTTTCAGGATCAACCTTATATGAACCATTTGCAATCGCTTCTTTGATCGCTGCTACTTTTGCATTATCAAAACTGGGTTGCGACACCATTTTGTTATGCATCTCACCGATTGCTTTTCCCTGAGGACTCAGTAACACCGCGTCTTGATTTTGCGAAGAACGGGAAACTGCATCGGATGATGATGAAGACGAATTTGATTCGGAACGAGCGGGATTACGACTTGTCGTCGTTAATGTCTGCCCCGAGCGTATGTTATCAATACTTGCCATATGTGAGCCTTATTAATGAAATGGAAACCTGTACAGTCAATATCGACAGTGTATTTAATTACTTTAGCACTTTTTTCTGCTTCACTTCGTTAACAATTCCCACACATTCACTGTAAAACTGAAGGTATTAAAATTGTACCGTTACTTCCGCAATTCCTGTCACTTGTGCATCTATTATACGGTTTGATTTGTCATTTTTCACTTTTATCTGCTCCCCAAGGATACCATCACTGAGAGCTGTTCCTTTAGTTGTGATACTCATACCTTGTTTTACCGCCTGAATGACAACACTTTCATGTCGACATACCACACAGATATCATTTTGTTCAATCACATCACCAAGGCGAACATTTCTTTTTACCTTTGCTCCAACTATTCTGTCGGTATCAGAAAAACCTTGTCGACGAAAGCGGTGTAAGTCTACCATGGTCATGGTGACATCTTGTTGAGTGATGATCTGGCCGCGAGACATAGGGACGGCTGCAGTAACTAACGGTAAAGAAATCATCAGCCTGACTGGTACATAGACTTTCCAATTATCCTCTGTACACTCAACAAGAACGGTAATGTTACTCGTGGTACCATTATTTGATGAGGATGATGTAATTAAAGGCGAGGGGCAGTTGGTGGCGTAAATGCGCTCATCAATATTGGCAGCTTGTGTGTTTAACTCTCCACCGATAGGCCATTCAACCGTATCTAAAATATGCTGTTGTGCTACTTGTTGAATTGATTCAATTTGCTCTAAAGTGGCAGAATGCACAGAAAGATTAAAGAAAAACAATAAAAAGCCGATAGATGTGTAAAATTTTCTATAGAAAGCTCTACACTTAGTTATGGAAAGTAGATGTAAGCATATTTGTGGATGCATCGTGCCTTTTCTCTGGTTTCTTCATGGCTTGTAGTAGACTACCACTTTTTAGCACAAAAGTTTGAGATGGAGATGAGCTTATGACGGGTATTCTTGATTCTGTGAATCAGCGTACGCAACTCGTCGGTCAAAACCGATTGGAACTCCTAACGTTTCGCCTGATGGGACGCCAACGTTATGGTATCAACGTATTTAAAGTAAAAGAGGTACTCCAGTGCCCTAAATTGACTTTAATGCCGAATTTACATCGCTTAGTAAAAGGTATTGCTCATATTCGAGGCCAAACTGTTTCTGTTATTGATTTAAGTTTGGCAGTTGGCGGACGTCCAACGACTGATCTTGATAAATGCTTTGTAGTTATTGCTGAGTTTAACCGAACAATTCAAGCATTCTTGGTCAGTTCAGTTGATCGAATTGTGAATATGCACTGGGAAGCGATCCTTCCACCGCCTGATGGTTCTGGTCGAGCAAACTACTTAACGGCTGTCACTAATATAGACAATGAGCTAGTTGAAATTCTTGATGTAGAGAAAATTCTGGCAGAAATTTCTCCTGTCGACGAAACTATGGATTCATCAATTGGTGAGTCTATTACTCAAGCTGAAGCAGAAAAAGAAATTGTGCGCCGTATTTTGATTGCCGATGACTCAACGGTTGCGCGTAAACAGGTACAAAGAGCTATCGAATCAATTGGTTTTGAAGTGGTTTCAGTGAAAGATGGCAAAGAAGCCTATGAGAAACTGATTGAAATGGCTGCTGAAGGGCCTATTTACGATCAGATTTCATTGATTATCTCAGATATTGAGATGCCAGAGATGGATGGCTATACCTTAACTGCAGAAATTCGACGTAACTCAGATTTAAAAGATTTGTATGTAATTCTTCACTCTTCGTTGAGTGGGGTCTTTAACCAAGCCATGGTTGAGCGAGTCGGCGCGAATTCATTTATCGCTAAATTTAACCCGGATGAGCTTGGGAATGCGGTGAAAGCTGCACTAGTTAACTAAAGAGAAATTAATGACAGCTATAACTATAAGCGATCAAGAATATCGCGACTTCAGCCGTTTTTTGGAATCTCAGTGCGGAATTGTACTTGGAGACAGCAAGCAGTACTTAGTGAGAAGTCGCTTAAGTCCTTTGGTTGCGAAATTCAAGTTAACTTCTCTTTCTGATTTGTTGCGTGATGTAGTGACAGGGAGAAATCGTGAACTACGTGTTGCTGCTGTTGATGCGATGACAACCAATGAAACATTATGGTTCCGTGACTCTTACCCCTTTACAGTTTTAGCAGAACGTCTTTTGCCGGAAGTTGCGGCAAAAAAACGTCCTATAAAAATTTGGTCAGCGGCAAGTTCATCAGGTCAAGAACCGTATTCTATGGCAATGACGGTATTAGAAACCCAACAGCGTAAACCGGGGATGTTGCCTAGTGTTTCGATTACTGCTACCGATATCTCTGCCAGTATGTTGGATATGTGCAAAGCAGGGATTTATGACAACCTTGCTTTAGGTAGAGGTCTTTCACCAGAGCGTCGTAAAACCTTCTTTGAAGATGCTGGCGATGGGCGCATGAAAATCAAAGATAACGTCAAACGCCTTGTTAACTTTAGACCTCAAAATCTGATGGAAAGTTATGCTTTATTGGGTAAATTCGATATTATTTTTTGTCGTAACGTATTGATTTATTTCTCACCGGACATGAAATCAAAAGTGCTTAATCAAATGGCGAACAACTTAAACCCTGGTGGTTATTTGTTGCTTGGGGCGTCGGAGTCTCTTACGGGGTTAACAGATAAGTTTGATATGGTTCGCTGTAATCCAGGTATCATATATAAATTAAAATAGTTGTTATTCATCTCAGACTTGCCCAGCTTTTGCTGGGTTTTTTTGTTTGGATTTTCGTTTGTGTTGAGTTCTGTTTTGAGCGCCTGATTGTTGGTTATCGCTAAAGCGAGGTGTTTTCCGCTGTTCAAGTATCATTACGCCTCTTTTAGAGAAAAGCGGCTTATATTTTGCAAAGGTAGCTAAGATTAAATTCAATTTACCACTTAAAAAGTTGGTACAGTAATTGCTTTAATCTAAGTGATAACGGTCAGTTCTTATTGTAGAGGTAAACATGGCTATTTCTTTTGACAATGCATTAGGTATTCACCAATACACTGTTGGTGTCCGTGAGCGCAATGCTGAGGTGATTTCCACCAATATCGCACAAGCAAACACGCCTGGCTTTAAAGCAAAAGGAATGGACTTCAGTAGAGCGTTGCAGGCGGCAAGTTCGGGGGCAAGCATTGGGCTTAACCGTACGGATGGTCGGCATATTTCTGCCTCTACCAATGTGACTGGGGAAAGTCTATATCGAACTCCTACCCAGCCGGATACAGGGGATGGTAATACGGTGGATGTGGATTTAGAGCGTAACTTGTTTATGCAAAATCAAATCAGACACCAAGCATCACTCGACTTCTTAGGAAGTAAATTCAAGAACTTAACGAAAGCAATTAAAGGGGAATAATTAGATGAGCCTATTTAATGTGTTCAATGTGACTGGTTCTGCAATGAGTGCTGAATCTGTTCGTCTAAATACAACCTCAAGTAACCTTGCAAATGCGGACAGTGTGAGTAGTTCAGCTAAAGACACTTACAAAGCACGTCATGCTGTGTTTGGCGCTGAGTTAAGTAAAGCACGTTATAACCGAGACCATAATGTGCCAGTGAAAGTATTAGGTATTATAGAAAGCGATAAGCCGTTGAATGCGGAGTACAACCCAGATCACCCATTAGCTAACGATGAGGGTTATATCTATAAGCCAAACGTTAACGTAATGGAAGAAATGGCTAACATGATTTCTGCCTCTCGTTCGTACCAAACGAACATACAAGTGGCAGATGCAAGTAAACAAATGCTGCTGCGTACGCTGCAGATGGGTCAATAAGGATAAGGAGGTAGCGTATGGCCGGAATTAATAACGTTGGTCAAAGCGGCTTGTCCTATGTTGACCAGCTTAAAAGTCTTCAAGACCAAAAGAAGCCTGAAGATACAACGGGTAAGCAAGACCTCAAACAAGAGGATTTCTTATCGTTGCTCACCAAGCAACTTGCTCAACAAGACCCTTTTAAGCCGGTTAGCAATGACCAGATGATTGCGCAAATGGCTTCATTTGCAACCGTCGATGGTATTGGCAAGATGAACACTCAATTTGAGAGTCTCAACTCGTCAATGACATCAAACCAAGCTCTGCAAGCATCATCATTGGTCGGTCGTGATGTATTAGTACCAGGTGCGGCAGGGATTAAACAAGATGGTCAAGGTATGGCAGCAATGGTTAAGCTTCCTCAAAGTTTGGAGAACTTGTTTGTCCGAATTGAGAACGAAGCTGGGCAATTGGTTCGTACCTTTGATGTCGGTGCAAAATCTGCCGGTGACAATCGTGTTGAATGGGACGGTAAAGACCAAAACGGTAATCCATTGCCGGGCGGCAAATACCAAGTGAAAGCTTCGGGTTTGTTGGATGGAGAAAGTAAAGAGTTTGCGGTATCGACCTATGCAAACGTCAATAGTGTTCTCCTTGGTAAAGGTGATGGTAACGTACTGCTCAATCTGGCTGGATTTACATCGCCAGTTAAACTTGCTGAAGTACTAGAAGTTGGCAAAGCGTAGTAAACGCTAGCTAGATAGGAGATTTTGGAATGTCATATATATCTTTAAGCGGTTTATCCGCAGCTCAGTTAGATCTGAACACAACCAGTAATAACATTGCGAACGCAAACACATTTGGCTTTAAAGAGTCTCGTGCGGAGTTCGGTGATGTGTACTCAAATTCTTTGTTTACCAATGCTAAGACCACTCCTGGTGGCGGTGTTCAAGCAAACAAAGTGGCACAGCAATTTCATGAAGGTTCCAGTATTTATACCAACAACCCGATGGACTTGCGTATTTCTGGTACAGGCTTTTTTGCGGTCGCGAAAGAGCGTCTCATCCCACAACAAAATGAGTTGACGCGTAATGGTGCTTTCCACCTGAACAAAGACAACTACATGGTAACGTCGAACGATGAGTTTCTACTTGGCTATCAGGTAAACCCAGATACGGGCGATGTGCTTTCATATGAGCCTCAACCACTGAACATTCCTGCTGAATTTGGTAAACCAAAACAGACTGCGAATATTGAAGTTGGTGTTAACTTGCCTGCGAATGGTGAACTGAAAGATCCGACGTTATTTGATTTTAATGACCCGGAAACTTACAACCGTTCAACATCTTCGACTATTTATGACTCTATGGGTCAGTCGTATAAACTCACCACGTATTATTTGAAAGATCAAACTCAAGAGAATACATGGCAAACGTACTATACGGTGTCGGATAAAGCAGGCGAAAAGCCAGTGAATATCGTGGGTGGTGATGCATCTACGCCAACGGGTCATGTTGGTCATACGATGAAGTTTAATAATGATGGTACGCTGGCAAGTCTAAATAACGGCCAAAATATCGTTTCTGAACCGTTAGGCACAGGGGCTAACCCTATCGACCTAAACGGTGCCGATCCAAACCAAACTTTATCATTTAGCCTAGACTCAGCAACGCAGTTTGCTGCTCCATTTCAATTAACGAAATTTGATGAAGATGGTGCAACCACAGGTTTTTTAACCAAAATTGATTTTGATGAAAACGGTAGTGTATTAGGTACTTATTCAAACGGTGAAAACATTATGCTGGGTCGTGTTGGCTTAGTGCGTGTACCGAATGAGCAAGGGCTAGATAAGAAAGGCGGTACACAGTGGGATTCTACGCAGTACTCAGGTGATAAAATCTGGGGGGAATCTAACAAAGGATCGTTTGGTACTATCAATAACGGTACGCTTGAGCAATCAAACATCGATATGACGCAAGAGCTGGTAGACTTAATTTCAGCTCAGCGTAACTTCCAAGCGAACTCTCGTTCTCTAGAAGTACATAATCAGCTACAGCAAAATATCCTACAGATTCGTTAATACCGTAACGGTCATTATCTGGAATACCAAGTTAGCGGCAATGTTAACTTGGTATTGTTGCCATTAGCAATGATAAGCGGCAGTTTTCTCCCATACCCTCCTCTCTGTTTTTATTTAACTCATTGACTTTTAGGTAAAATAAAAGTTGGCACGTCAATTGCTTTTAATGATCGAACGATGATTATTGGAGCACATTATGGACCGCGCACTGTTTCTCGCCATGAGTGGCGCAAAACAAAACATGCAGGCAATGCAGTTAAGAGCGAACAACCTAGCAAACGTCAGTACCACGGGTTTCCGTGCTGATTTGGCGCAAGCCCGCTCAATGCAAGCATACGGCGATGGGCTACCGAGCCGTGTGTTTAGCATGACAGAGCGCCCGGGTCATCGTTTCGATCAAGGCAGTGTTATCACCACAGGTCGAGATCTCGACGTCACCATTCAAGGTGATGGGTGGATTTCAGTGATGGATAAAACCGGCAGTGAAGGCTTAACTCGCAGCGGCAATCTTAATATCGATCAAAATGGTCTGTTGATGAACGGTAGTGGTCATCTAGTGTTAGGTGAAACGGGTGCTCCGATCACATTGCCGATTCCATTGAGCAAAGTCGAAATTGCCAATGACGGCACCATTTCTGTTCTTCCACAAGGTGCGCCTGCTGATGCAATGGAAATTGTTGATCGTATCAAATTGGTTCGCCCTAATAATCAAACGTTATACAAAGATACTAATGGTCTATTCCGAGCGAAGGACCCAAATGTGGCATTCGAAGCAGATGCCAATGTAAAACTGCTAAAGGGAGCTTTAGAAGGCAGTAATGTCAACGCGGTGAGTGAAATGACGAGCCTGATAGATCTTCAACGTCAGTTTGAAATGCAAGTCAAAATGATGAGTACGGCAGAAGACATGGACAAAGCGTCCGATTCACTGCTTCGCATGAGCTAATAAGCGCAAAAGGAGATTATTATGCAACCTGCATTATGGGTAAGTAAAACCGGGCTTGATGCTCAACAAACCAACATCGCGACGATCTCGAACAACCTAGCGAACGCCTCGACCATCGGTTATAAAAAAGGTCGCGCTGTATTTGAAGATCTATTCTATCAAAACATCAACCAGCCTGGCGGCCAGTCATCGCAAAATACCGAGTTACCAAGCGGTTTAATGCTAGGTGCCGGTTCGAAAGTGGTTGCCACGCAAAAAGTGCACACCAATGGTAATGCACAAACCACTACCAATAGCCTTGATATGATGATCGAAGGTGATGGCTTTTTTCAAATTTTGATGCCAGACGGTAATATTGCCTATAGCCGAAATGGTCAATTTACCTTGAACGATGAAGGCGCAATTGTTACTTCAGGAGCAGGCTACAATTTAGAGCCTGAAATTGTCATTCCACCAGATGCTATCTCAATTACGGTAGGTAATGACGGGGAAGTTTCGGTTCGAGTTCGTGGTCAACAAGATAATCAAGTTGTTGGGCAAATTACCACAGTTGATTTTATCAACCCCGGTGGTCTAGAACCTATTGGTCAAAACCTGTATTTACCAACTGGTGCCAGTGGTGACCCTCAAGAAGGGGTTCCAGGCCTTGATGGTCTGGGTGATGTTCGCCAATCGATGCTTGAAACTTCAAACGTGAATGTGACTGAAGAATTGGTCAACATGATTGAAGCCCAACGTGTCTATGAGATGAATTCAAAAGTTATCTCTGCGGTTGATAAAATGATGAGTTTCGTTAACCAACAGCTTTAATATTTGACTAAGAGAATGCCACGATGAAACGTTTATTGAGCCTAGCTTTTATCACTGTGATGTCTGGCTGTAGCATGTTGCAGCCACCGACAGAGACTCCTGAAACGGTACAGGGTACAACGGTTGTTGATGCCGTTGAAGGTGACAAAGCATCAGAAGAAAGTTCAGGTTTGGTTGATACATTACGTAGTCGTACTGATCCGCTTGCTGGCGATCCTGCTTGGGCGCCCATCCATCCAAAGCAGAAACCCGAACATTATGCGGCTGAAACGGGATCGTTGTTTAATCTTCAGCACATCAATAGTCTATACGATGACTCTAAACCGCGTGGTATTGGCGATATCATTACTGTAAATCTTGATGAGAGCACTAAAGCGGCAAAAAGTGCCGATGCTGATTTATCAAAATCTAACGATTCCTCCATGGATCCATTAGCGGTTGGCGGTAAAGATCTCACTATCGGGGATTATAATTTTTCCTATGCGCTAAAGAATGATAATAATTTTAATGGCAGTGCAGAGGCAAACCAAAGTAACAGTATTTCCGGTTCTATTACAGTGGAAGTGATTGAAGTTCTTGCTAATGGTAATTTAGTGATTCGCGGTGAAAAATGGCTAACTCTCAATACGGGAGATGAGTATATCCGCTTAAGTGGTACCATTCGTCCAGATGATATCGACTTTGATAACACCATTGCTTCAACTCGTATTTCCAACGCTAGAATTCAATATGCGGGCACTGGCACCAATCAAGATATGCAAGAACCTGGATTCTTGGCACGATTCTTTAATGTCTCTCTTTAGCGTCGACGTTTTGACGTAAAGAAAATAGAAATTAAGGTGACCAAACCATGAAAAAATTCACACTGTTTGTTTTGAGTTTGCTGTTGATCGCTACTCAAGCACATGCTGCTCGTATCAAAGATGTTTCTCAAGTCGCAGGCGTACGTAGCAACCAATTGGTGGGTTATGGTTTGGTGACAGGTCTACCTGGTACTGGCGAATCGACGCCTTTTACTGATCAAAGCTTTAATGCCATGCTACAAAACTTCGGCATTCAGTTGCCACCAGGTACGAAGCCTAAAACTAAAAACGTTGCCGCGGTTATTGTTACCGCTGAGTTGCCGGCATTCTCTAAGCAAGGGCAGGCGGTTGATGTAACGGTATCTTCCATTGGTTCGGCAAAGAGTTTACGCGGTGGCACGTTAATGCAAACTTTTCTCAAAGGTTTGGATGGACAAGTCTACGCCGTAGCACAAGGTAACTTAGTCGTGAGCGGGTTTAGTGCCAGCGGTGCTGATGGGTCAAAAATTGTTGGCAACAACCCAACTGTGGGGCTAATTTCAAGTGGGGCAATTGTTGAACGTGAAGTTCCTAGCCCCTTTAGCCGTGGCGATTTCATCACCTTTAACCTCATTGAATCTGATTTTACAACAGCTCAGCGCATGGCTGATGCGGTGAATAATTTCCTTGGTCCACAAATGGCAACAGCCGTTGATGCGACTTCAGTGCGTATTCGAGCACCACGAGATGTCGGCCAACGTGTGGCCTTTCTTTCTGCCATAGAAAATATCGAGTTTGATCCTGCGGATGGTTCGGCAAAAATTATTGTTAACTCACGTACCGGTACCATTGTTGTTGGTAAACACGTGCGCTTAAAAACCGCGGCAGTGACTCACGGTGGTATGACGGTTGCAATTAAAGAGAACCTGAATGTGAGCCAACCTAATGCTTTCTCAGGTGGTCAAACAGCGATCGTTCCTGATAGTGAAATTACGGTTAAGGAAGCACAGGGTAAAATGTTCAAGTTTGAACCAGGTTTAACTTTAGATGATTTAGTCAGAGCAGTGAATGAAGTGGGTGCCGCACCATCTGACTTAATGGCGATTTTACAAGCTTTAAAGCAGGCTGGAGCAATTGAAGGCCAGTTGATCATTATCTAAGGAGAGGAACATGATTCATAATCCGAATGATATTGGTTTTATTCACGATATCGCCAGCTTAGATAAGCTACGTCAGCAAGCCACTAATGGTGATAAAGATAGCGAGAATGCGGCATTAACGGCTGCAGCTAAACAGTTTGAAGCTATTTTTACCTCTATGTTATTCAAGTCAATGCGCGATGCAAATGCTGATTTTAAATCGGAAATGTTTAATAGCCAAAATGAAGACTTTTATCGCCAAATGCTCGATGAGCAAATGTCGAGTGAGCTTAGTGCTTCAGGGTCGTTAGGCCTTGCAGATATGATTGTCGCTCAGCTGAGTCAAGGTAAGACTGAGCAACCAATGGATAAGCCAACCAACGATGGCTTCCAAGAAGCGATGCGTCGTATTGAGCGTAGTAAAGCTTCAAAAGAGATGATGGAAGCTGATAGAGTAACCGCTGAGTCAAGTCAATTCGATTCTCCACAAGCGTTTGTAACCTCAATGAAACCTTATGCGGAAAAAGCAGCAAGATCGCTAGGTGTCGACTCTTCACTACTGTTAGCACAAGCGGCATTAGAAACAGGGTGGGGGCAAAAAGTGGTACAGAATGCACGTGGTAGCAGTAATAACCTCTTTAACATTAAAGCGGATCGCAGTTGGTCAGGCGATAAAGTTGCCACTCAAACGCTAGAGTATCACGACAATATGCCTGTGATGGAGAAGGCTGCATTCCGCTCATACGATAGTTATCAAGACAGTTTTAATGATTATGTTCGCTTCTTAAATGATAATCCTCGTTACAAAATCGCGCTAAATCATGGCGGAAATGATGAATCATTTATTCGTGGTATTCACGATGCTGGATATGCCACAGACCCTCAATATGCAGAGAAAGTATTAAGGGTTAAATCTCAAATAAACTCAATGGAATAACCATTTAACAGCCAGTATTACTGGCTGTTTTTATATCCAATCTCCAATTCTTTTAATTCCGCTTATCTGGCATACATATTGCAAATGCTAATTTAGATATTCAGTAACTACTGATTTGATTAGGTTTTCGGGGGCAGTATGGCGTCGGATCTTCTGAATTTAGGTACCCAAAGTGTACTTACCGCTCAGAGACAACTTAGCACGACAGGTCATAACATTTCTAATGTTAATACAGATGGTTACAGCCGTCAGTCTGTGATCCAAGGGACCAATGCGCCTCGTCAATACGGTGGTGAAACCTACGGTATGGGCGTACATGTGGAAAAAGTTCGCCGCTCATGGGATCAATTTGCCGTTAATGAACTGAACCTTTCGACCACCAGTTTCTCTTTCAAAAAGGATGTGGAAGAAAATTTAGACATGTTGTCGAAAATGCTTTCCTCGGTCGCATCGAAAAAAATACCTGAAAACTTAAATGAATGGTTTGATGCCATTAAAACCCTTGCCGATAGCCCAAATGATGTTGGTGCGCGTAAAGTTGTGCTAGAGAAAGCTGACTTGCTCACTCAAAACATGAATGATTTCCATGAAACCATTCGCCGCCAATCAGATGTGGCTAATAAGGGGTTGGATCTGGGTATCGAGCGTATTAACCAATTAGCCCTTGAATTACGGGATTTGCAGCGTTTAATGATGCGCACCCCCGGTCCACATAACGATTTGATGGATCAACATGAAAAGCTCGTAGCTGAACTTTCTGAGTACACCAAAGTTACCGTGACACCAAGAAAAAATGCGGAAGGTTTTAATATCCATATCGGTAATGGCCACACTTTAGTATCTGGTACGGAAGCCAGCCAATTAAAAATGATTGATGGGTATCCTGATGTCCACCAACGACGTTTGGCGATGGTTGAAGGTCGAGGCATTAAACCGATCACATCCAAAGACATTGATGGGAAAATTGGTGCTTTGCTTGATATGCGTGACAAACATATTCCGTATGTAATGGATGAACTAGGGCGTATGGCTAACTCATTTTCTTATGAAGTGAATAAGTTGCAATCCCAAGGTTTGGATTTACGTGGCAATGTCGGGCGAGCCATTTTTACTGATGTAAACTCTGATTTAGTGGCACGTTCACGTGTGGTGACATCCAGTAATTCGCAAGCTGATTTAGCGGTCTTCATCGAAGATATATCACTATTGAAAGGCGGAGAGTACTCTCTGCAATTCAACGGCAGTAACTATGTTGCTACTAAACCCAGCGGTGAGCAGGTTAATGTTCCGGTTGTGCGTGACAGTATTTTTTTAGATGGAATGCGAATAGATATTCGTAATGCGCCAGAAACAGGGGAGCGAGTTTTACTGCGTCCAACTCGCAACGGTGCGGCAATCATGAAGATGGCAACCAATGATCCGACGGCAATTGCCGCTCAAAGTTTTGAAGCTTCCACTACGTTTGCTCAAGGTACGGCCAAATTTAACATACTTGCGGCGGGGGATGTGCGTGAGTTTGAAGTCGTCGTGTCACCCCAAGGCGATCAGTTTGCAGTAACGGACACTAAGGGCAATATATTGCTCTCGCCACAAGCGTATCCACCATTAAGTCCTGTCACAGTGTTAGGTACTACTTTTGAGTTAACACCTGGCGCGTTGCCAAATGATAAATTTACGGCAAATCTTGTCCCCTCTGAAGGTGATAACGGCAACTTGCGCAAAATGCAGAACATTCAAACCGACAAGAAACTCAATGATAACGAATCAACAGTGCTAGATATTTATCATAACCTCAACACTGATGTTGGTTTGCAATTAGCCACGGCTTCCCGCTTGACCGATGTATCTAGGCTTGAGAAAGAAGCAGCGCAAGAACGAATCGCTTCTATCTCTGGGGTAAACCTCGATGAAGAAGCCGCCAACATGATGAAATTTCAACAAGCGTATATGGCTTCATCGCGGATTATGCAAGCGGCCAATGAAACGTTTAACACGATTTTGCAACTTAGATAGGGGGCGATAAATGTTAACTAGAATATCCAGCTTCCATAATTACCAGTCAGTGCAAAACGATATTCGTCGCCAAGAGTCTAAAGTTCACCATAACCAAGCTCAATTGGCGTCGGGAAAGAAACTATTATCGGCCAGTGATAATCCACTGGCGACTCACTACATTCAAAATGTGGGTCAGCAAGAAGAGCAACTACGTCAGTATTTGGATTCGATTGTTTTAGTCAGAAACCGTCTAGAGCATCAAGAAGTGATTATTGCCAATACGGAAAGTTTCGCAGACCAAGCTAAACGAACGGTAATGGAAATGATTAATGGCTCGTTATCGCCGGAAGATAGAGAAGCGATGGCGCGTGAGTTACAAGAAGTCTCAAATAATGTGCTCAACTTAGCGAATGTTCAGGATGAGTCTGGTAACTATATCTTTGGCGGTACTAAGCCCAAGAACCAACCGTTCTTTAGAGATAACGCTGGTAACGTGACATATGCCGGCGATGATTATCAGCGAAAGATGAAAATCTCTAATAGTTTAGAAGTCCCTTTTAATAATCCAGGAAGCAAAGTCTTTATGGAGATTGATAATCCTTTTGGCGACTATGAGCCAGACTATCAATTAAAAGAGGGGTCTGAATTACTGCTTGAGCGAGCGACAAACTTAAACCCTGACGACCAATCTAGCTACAAAGTTACTTTTGTCGATATGCCTAACGGTAAGTATGGCTATCAATTAGAACAAGATGGCAGTGTCGTCTCTGCGGATGAGTTTGATCCGCAAAAAGGCATTCAATATCAAGATTTAACGATTCATGTGAAAGGACAAATCTCGAAAGGTGATGTTGTCTCTTTGGAACCTCGTTCTACATATAGTCTTTTTGATAGTTACAAAGAGGCTATCGCGCTGTCCCAAAGCTCGGTTTCTGATGTGTCATCAACGGCGAAATTACATCAGATCACCGAAGAGTTTCATGCTGCATTTATTCACTTAAATAAAGTGCGTACTGATATTGGTGCACGTTTAAGTACTTTAGATATTCAAGAAGAACAGCATGAAGATTTTAAAATAAGTTTGGCGAAATCGAAGAGTAATTTTGAAGATCTCGATTATGCCGAGGCTGTGATCGAATTTAATGAAAACTCCCGCGCATTGCAGGCTTCGCAACAAGCTTTTGGTAAAACAAAAGATTTAACCCTGTTCAACTATATCTAAACTTCATTGCCTTATGTGCTTAGCCATATGTGCGAAGAATAGAATGTGTTGAAAAATTGGCCTGAAAATTGCTGATATACAATCGAAAGGCAAAGTGGCAACAGAGCGGCAAACGAAAGTGGCAACTCAGTTGTTAAGTAGAAAAGGTTAGATGCATAGTCACAAAGATAGGATGGAAATATTCTTATAAGTGATTAAAAAACAAAAAGTATTTATTTTAATATCAGATATTTTCAAAGTTGGCATACTAATTGAATTATTTATATCAGAGTTGATACAACAAGTTTTTAAATCGGCAAATAGCGGATTTAGCAAGTTATTCACGGTCAGTGCTTCCAAATGAGAGTAAAGCTGGCCGCTTCGCAAAAAGCTTGCGAACTCACTAGGAGAGCAAATTATGACCATTACAGTAAATACTAACGTTTCGGCGATGACCGCTCAGCGTTACCTAAATAAAGCATCTAATGAACTGAATACTTCGATGGAACGTTTATCATCAGGTAATAAAATTAACAGTGCAAAAGATGATGCAGCAGGTCTACAAATTTCTAACCGCCTAACTGCACAATCACGTGGTTTGGATGTGGCAATGCGTAACGCCAACGATGGTATTTCGATTGCCCAGACAGCGGAAGGGGCAATGAATGAGTCAACAAGCATCTTACAACGCATGCGTGACCTTTCTTTGCAATCGGCCAATGGTACCAACTCAGCATCAGAGCGTCAGGCGTTGAATGAAGAAGTGAGTGCATTGCAAGATGAGCTAAACCGTATTGCAGAAACCACATCATTTGGTGGTCGTAAGCTACTTAACGGTTCATTTGGCGAAGCTTCCTTCCAAATCGGTGCGAGTTCAGGTGAAGCCATTATCATGGGGCTAACCAGTGTACGAGCCGATGATTTCCGGATGGGGGGCCAATCATTCGTGGCTGACCAAGGGAAAACCAAAGATTGGGGTGTACCGCCCACAGCTCGCGATTTGAAATTTGAATTCACGACCAAAAGTGGCGAGGCAATTACACTAGACGTTATTGCTAAAGATGGCGATGACATCGAAGAACTTGCTACCTACATCAATGGTCAAACCGACAAGTTAACCGCATCGGTTGATGAAGAAGGTAAACTGCAAATCTTTGCCGCAGAGCCTAATTTGCAAGGTGATTTGACCATATCTGGTGGTCTAGCTACTGAGCTTGGCTTAAATGGCGGACCTGGCCTGAATTCGACGGTTCAAGATATCGATGTTAGATCAGTCGGCGGTTCACAAAATGCAGTTGGCATTCTAGATGCGGCGTTGAAATATGTTGATTCACAACGAGCTGACTTAGGTGCGAAACAAAACCGATTAAGTCACAGTATCAACAACTTGGCTAATATCCAAGAAAATGTTGAAGCATCAAACAGCCGTATTAAAGATACTGATTTTGCGAAAGAAACAACGCAAATGACAAAAGCACAAATTCTGCAACAGGCAGGGACATCAATTCTTGCCCAAGCAAAACAGTTGCCAAACTCTGCAATGTCACTATTGCAGTAATGTTAGGACCCTTCATTAATCGACTCAGACGTGGGTATGTTATGAAGGAATCCTTGGCAAAGCATGATTATTGTTGGATATAAAGCTCTCTCAAGATTTACCCTGCTTTATATTTCATGTGATAACCATGCGCCCCGGTCAGTCGGTAATGTGTTCATTTCTCTGATCTCCACATTGGCTCTGACTACCAACTAGCCCCAGTTCTCTCAAAGGAAAAGGGGCTTTTCTTTGTCTAAAATACCTTCTGAATTCTTCGTTTTCCTATTCTATCCCCTTCCTACATGAAGCTGCAGAGGGTTGGCTACGTTCGTTCATCTCAATCACGTAGTTTATCTATGTTCATAGGAATGAACTCACTTGCTGCTTACCTGCAATTTCAAGTTGTTTGAGTATGTTGCCATTATTCCTACCGACGGATATCGACAAAGCTTTAGTTCTATTTTTATGATTTCTTAAGTTTTTGCCATTGAAGTCCCGTTTTTTATTCAACTTGCTTATTTTTTAATAAATATGCATTTCGCTACTAAAGGAATCGTCATAGCAGTCGCTAATACTAGTAACTTTGAGAGAACTACCTGGTTATCCGAGACGTCGGAAACCGTTCCAAGTTACGCTACGTCGGATAATCATTAGGAGAACCACTATGGCGGTTAATGTAAATACAAACGTTTCAGCAATGACAGCACAACGCTACTTAAACAGTGCAAGCAATGCGCAACAGTCATCAATGGAACGTCTATCATCAGGCTTCAAAATCAACAGTGCGAAAGACGATGCTGCGGGTCTACAGATCTCTAACCGTTTAAACGTACAAAGTCGCGGTCTAGATGTTGCGGTACGCAACGCGAATGATGGTGTTTCAATTGCACAAACAGCAGAAGGTGCAATGAACGAAACTACGAACATTCTACAACGTATGCGTGATCTTTCTCTACAATCTGCTAACGGTTCAAACTCTAAGTCTGAGCGTGTTGCGATTCAAGAAGAAGTGACGGCACTTAATGATGAGTTAAACCGTATTGCGGAAACTACATCATTCGGTGGTAATAAACTGCTTAACGGTACCTTTGCAACTAAGTCATTCCAAATCGGTGCTGATAATGGTGAAGCGGTAATGTTAACGCTGAACAATATGCGCAGCGATGACAGTGCAATGGGCGGAACAAGTTTTGTTGCGACTAATGGTCAAGATAAAGATTGGGCCATTGGCGCGACTGGTAATGACTTGAGTATCGCTTTAACTGATTCTGACGGAAATGCTCAAACTATCGCTATCACGGCAAAAGAAGGCGATGATATTGAGCAGCTAGCAACCTATATCAATGGTCAGACTGATATGGTTAAAGCATCGGTAGATGAAGACGGTAAACTGCAAGTTTTTGCCGATGGTAATGATATCGACACTAGCTCTGTAGCGTTTACGGGTTCTCTTGCGGCTGAACTAGGGCTTGATACACCAACTACTAAGAATGTTACTGTTAACAATATTGACGTAAGAACTGTTGGTGGATCACAAGAGTCGGTTGCCATTCTTGATGCCGCGCTAAAAAATGTGGATAGCCACCGTGCAGAGTTGGGTGCATTCCAAAACCGTTTTGGCCATGCGATTAATAACTTAGATAACATTAACGAAAATGTGAATGCTTCTAAGAGCCGCATTAAAGATACAGATTTTGCCAAAGAAACGACTGCACTGACTAAAGCTCAGATCCTTTCTCAAGCATCAAGTTCAGTATTGGCTCAAGCGAAACAAGCACCAAATGCTGCTCTTGGTCTACTTGGTTAAGGCTAGTACTAATGAAGAATCCAGCTACGGCTGGATTTTTTTTTGCTTGGATAATGTTGAAATGGAAGATGTGGGCGACAGGAATATCCATCTAGTGAAAAAGAAAAAACCCAGCAAAGCTGGGTTTCTAATAATGGTGCGGAAGGAGAGACTTGAACTCTCACACCTTGCGGCGCCAGAACCTAAATCTGGTGCGTCTACCAATTTCGCCACTTCCGCAACTTATTCTGTAGATTAACTGGAAATTGGAAATCCAATCAATCGTTGTTATGTTCAGCGTATTGAAGCTAACCATTTAAATAATGGCAGGGCTACCTGGATTCGAACCAGGGAATGGCGGCATCAAAAGCCGCTGCCTTACCGCTTGGCGATAGCCCTGCAAGATGATTGCTCATCTGAATAATGGTGCGGAAAGAGAGACTTGAACTCTCACACCTTGCGGCGCCAGAACCTAAATCTGGTGCGTCTACCAATTTCGCCATTTCCGCAAATTATTGTTAGATCATCGAGATGGTGCGGAAGGAGAGACTTGAACTCTCACACCTTGCGGCGCCAGAACCTAAATCTGGTGCGTCTACCAATTTCGCCACTTCCGCAGCTCGATATCTATAAGCTACCCGCTAACGCGAATAACTGAATTATGGTGGCTACGACGGGATTCGAACCTGTGACCCCATCATTATGAGTGATGTGCTCTAACCAACTGAGCTACGTAGCCATGTTTTTGGAGCGAGACAATATAATACAATCTCAATCCGAGTGCCAATATTTTTTCAAATACAACACTTTTGAAAATGGCAGGGCTACCTGGATTCGAACCAGGGGATGGCGGCATCAAAAGCCGCTGCCTTACCGCTTGGCGATAGCCCTGCAAGATGATTACTCATCTAAATAATGGTGCGGAAGGAGAGACTTGAACTCTCACACCTTGCGGCGCCAGAACCTAAATCTGGTGCGTCTACCAATTTCGCCACTTCCGCAACTTTCCTAAAGGTTTTCATTCTGCAAGTTCAGAAAAAACATTTAGGAAATGGTGGCTACGACGGGATTCGAACCTGTGACCCCATCATTATGAGTGATGTGCTCTAACCAACTGAGCTACGTAGCCATTTTCCTTTTTTGCTCTCTTTTTTAAGTTTTGCTTAACGTTGAGAACGGAGCGCATTATGCGGATATGGCTTAGGAGCGTCAATAGTTTTTTTGAATAAATTCTCTGAAAATAGCCGTTCGAACTTTTTTTGAACAAAGAGACGTGTTTGTGATCAAAAACAGGCACTAATACGGCAATATTATTTGTTTTTACTAGGCCTCACGGGAAGGTCTGCTTTGTAGAAAAAACAAAAAAGCCAACACAAACTGCTGGCTTTTAAAGGGGTGTTAAACACTGATTAACGAGTTATTTACACGTTGAAACGGAAGTGGATAACATCGCCATCTTTTACGATGTAATCTTTACCTTCAAGACGCCATTTACCAGCTTCTTTTGCGCCGCTTTCACCGTTATATTGGATGAAATCATTGTAACCAACCACTTCAGCTCGAATGAAGCCGCGTTCAAAGTCGGTGTGAATTTTACCCGCAGCTTGTGGCGCGGTTGCACCGACAGGAATTGTCCATGCTCGAACTTCTTTAACACCTGCTGTAAAGTAGGTTTGTAGAGTCAGTAGTTCATAACCAGAACGGATCACGCGGTTTAGGCCAGGTTCTTCAATGCCGAGATCTTCTAAAAATTCTTCACGATCTTCATCGTCAAGTTCAGAAAGCTCTGATTCAATGGCCGCGCATACAGCAACAACAACGTTATTCTCTTTTTCAGAAAATTCACGCACAGCATCAAGATACGGGTTGTTATCGAAACCGTCTTCACTAACGTTTGCGATGTACATGGTCGGTTTTAACGTTAGGAAGTTCAAGTAACCGACCGCTGCTAATTCTTCTTTTGAAAGATTAACCGTACGAGCCATGCCGCCTTCAGTAAGAACAGGCAGAAGTTTTTCTAGAACAGCTAGTTCAAATTTAGCATCTTTATCACCGCCTTTAGCTTTTTTTGCTTGGCGTTGCATTGCTCGTTCGCAGCTATCTAGGTCAGCCAGTGCTAGTTCTAGGTTGATAACTTCAATATCTTCAATCGGTGAAACTTTACCTGCAACGTGCACGATGTTTTCATTCTCAAAACAACGAACAACGTGGCCGATAGCATCAGTTTCACGGATGTTAGCTAGGAATTTATTTCCTAAGCCTTCACCTTTAGATGCACCAGCAACAAGGCCTGCGATATCTACGAATTCCATTGTGGTCGGTAGAATACGCTCAGGATTTACGATTTTTGCCAGAGCATCAAGACGAAGGTCTGGAACTGGAACCACACCGGTGTTTGGCTCGATAGTACAAAACGGGAAGTTTGCAGCTTCGATACCCGCTTTAGTAAGTGCATTAAACAATGTTGATTTGCCCACGTTTGGTAGACCAACGATGCCACATTTAAAACCCATGACTGTAACCTTATTCTGCTTTGAACGTATGTAAGCGATTTTGTGCTTTAGTTAAACCATCTTTTAGTAAAATATCGAAGCAGCGAACGGATTCATCTACTACGGCTTCTAGGCACTCTTGCTCTTTGGCTGGTGCCTTACCTAAAACATAGCCTGCTACTTTATCTTTGTGCCCCGGATGACCAATGCCAATCCGAAGACGATAGAAATCTTTGCTATTCCCCAGTTTACTAATCGTGTCGCGAAGCCCATTGTGCCCACCATGACCACCACCCATTTTAAATTTAGCGACACCGGGCGGTAGGTCGAGTTCATCATGTGCGACCATTATTTCTTCAGGTTTGATCTGATAAAACTTAGCCATAGCAGCAACGGCTTTACCCGATAAATTCATGAAAGTTGTCGGGATAAGTAAACGTAGATCTTCACCGTTAACTAGAATACGACCAGTAAGTCCGAAGAATTTGGCTTCATTTTTCAATGTAACATTGTGTACTCGGGCTAACTCTTCTACTACCCAAGCGCCAGCATTGTGTCTGGTTTTGGCGTATTCAGGACCAGGATTCGCCAGTCCAACAAGGAGTTTGATTTGTTGACTCAAGGTTAGGATCTCTTAGGAATATCAAAAGCGCGGTATGATAGCACAAAATGGAGATGGTGCGAGACGCGAAAATAACAGATAAAAAAAGCACTTCATTTTGGCATGAAGTGCTTAATAGATGTGTTCTGTTAGTAACTAAACGCGGTTTAGTTAAACATTGCCGAGATAGATTCTTCGTTACTAATGCGACGAATAGCTTCTGCAAGCATGCTTGATAGCGTTAGTTGCGTCACTTTACCTGTTGCTGCCATCTCTTTAGATAGAGTAATAGAGTCAGTAACGATTACTTGGTCTAACACTGAGTTCTTGATATTTTTCGCAGCATTACCAGAGAATACAGCGTGAGTTGCGTAAGCAAATACGCGTTTTGCTCCACGCTCTTTAAGTGCTTCTGCTGCTTTACATAGTGTACCGCCGGTGTCGATCATATCATCAACGATAACGCAGTCGCGGCCTTCAACATCCCCGATAAGGTTCATCACTTCTGAAACATTTGCACGTGGACGACGTTTATCAACAATAGCGATATCGATGTCACCAAGCGCTTTTGCTGTTGCACGAGCGCGAACCACGCCACCAAGGTCAGGTGATACGACAACTGGATCTTCTAAACCGCGAGATCTCATATCTTCAAGCAGTACCGGGGTACCGAAGATATTGTCAACTGGTACATCGAAGAAGCCTTGGATTTGCTCTGCATGTAGGTCGATAGTTAGAACGCGGTCAACACCAACGTTAGAAAGGAAATCTGCAACAACTTTTGCAGTGATTGGTACACGGGCAGAACGCACACGGCGATCTTGACGAGCATAACCAAAATATGGGATGACAGCAGTAATACGGCCTGCTGAAGCACGGCGCATTGCATCAATCATCACTACTAATTCCATTAGGTTGTCATTAGTAGGAGCACAAGTAGATTGAATAATAAATACATCGCTACCACGAACATTTTCGTTGATTTGCACTGCAACTTCGCCGTCAGAAAAGCGAGAAACAGTAGCATCACCAAGAGAGATGTATAGACGTTCAGCAATACGTTGGGCTAGTTCAGGTGTGGCGTTACCAGCAAATAGCTTCATATCAGGCACGGTGGAAACCTCAGGGTTGCGTCCAGTTTTTAAATAGGTTGGGTTTATATCGACATTTTTCATCGATATTGGGCCGATTGGTATTCAGCCAGCGTCTCTTTCAGTGGCGAAATGTTACGCCCGAGGGCGACAAACGCAGAGACGGTGTCAGGAAGTTTAGCAAGGACAGACTCAGCTTCTTTCTTGCTGGAAAATTCTGCAAAAACGCAAGACCCTGTCCCAGTCAATCTTGACGGCGCGTATTGTAGCAGCCATGAAAGTTGCTTATCAACCTCTGGGTACAGCATTCGGACAATTTTTTCGCAATCGTTTTCGTAAGGCAGTTCAAGAAGCGTTGCTAGCTCTCGCTTTGGCGTGTTTCTTATCAATTGTGGGTGAGAAAATATATCTTTGGTTGCAATGCTGACATTCGGTCGAATCACTAGGTAAACTTTTTCATCAGGTTCAGTTTGGGTCAGTTTTTCACCAACACCTTCGGCAAACGCAGCGAAGCCATGCACAAAAACGGGCACATCGGCACCGAGATGCAGGCCAATTTCGGCAAGTTCTGCATCACTTAAATGAGTTTGCCATAGATAATTGAGCGCAACTAAAACCGTTGCGGCATTGGAAGAGCCGCCACCAATACCACCGCCCATCGGTAGTACTTTAGTTAATTGGATATCAGCACCAAATGAACAGTTAGTCTGTTCTTGTAATGCATTTGCTGCTTTCCAGATCAAATTATTCGTTAATGGGACGCCGGGAAGGTTTGGCGTTAGCGTAATTTCCCCCGACAAATTTGCCGTGATGGTGAGTTCATCGCCAAAGTCGAGAAATTGAAACAGAGTTTGAAGTTCGTGATAGCCGTTATCTCTTTGTCCTGTGATATAAAGAAATAAGTTAAGTTTTGCTGGAGAAGGCCAACGTGTCGCTTTGGTTATCATGGTGTCAATATCCATTTAGAGATAACAATGTTTAATGATGTATTTGTCTGTTTTAATTTCATTTTGCTCGGTAGTGGAATGATTTGGTCGGCAAATTGTTGAAATTGGTATTGTTGATAGTCTAAATGCCATGGTGTTGCAGCAATGGTTTTATCTAAAAACGCGAGAGTATTTGAGTCATTGAGTTGGTAGCTATCGGCTTGATTGGGTAACCCTAATAGCCAATATTGTAACTGTTCAATTGGGATTTCTAACCCCGTGAGTTGATAGACTAGCGCATCGACATTTACAGCGCTTAGTACTTGGTCATCATACGTTTCTGCGGTGGCACCTTGTGGAGTGATAGATAAATTCAGTACGGTTTGCCCAAGAAAGGTAGATAGACGTAACTGGCTGCTATCTTGCTGCTTTTGCCAGAAAAAATTCAGAGATTGTCGTTGTTGTGGTGAGATGTAACCTAACTTGCCAGAAACTTGATATTGAGTGATTTTCTGTAACTGCTGCTGATGTGACTGCCATTCAACAGAGGTTATCTGTTCAGGTAGGCTTGAACAGCCAAAGAGAACGCCGAAAGTAAAGAAGGCGACAATAAGTCGTTTAACGTGATTCATGTATGCTCGTTATTTACGCAGTTAAAGGGTAAAAACAGCATTACTATATCATTGATCTCACGAAGTCGGGAAAACAAATCCCTGTTGCCCTTTCATTAAAACAGGGCATAAAGTAAAATTCCGCACCTATTTCTATTTCATGAATCTGAGAACCTTCTATAGATGTCCTTGCTTGCTATTGGAATTAATCACAATACAGCGTCGGTAGAACTGCGAGAAAAAGTGGCGTTTGGCCCTGATAAATTGTCAGATGCCTTACAGCAGCTGGCATCCAGTTCCAGCGTCGAAGGTAGCGTTATTTTGTCTACCTGCAACCGAACTGAAATTTATTGTGATGTGAAATCATCAAGCAAAAGTAAGGTTATTGATTGGTTATCTCAGTTTCATCAGGTGAGTCCTGAAGAGCTAAAACCGAGCTTGTACATTCATGAAGAGCAGGCGGCGATTCGCCATTTGATGCGTGTGTCCTGTGGTTTAGATTCTCTCGTTTTGGGTGAACCACAGATTTTAGGACAAGTGAAACAAGCCTATTCTGATGCGCGCGACAATAACGCGGCAGATTCTGCGATTGAAAAACTTTTCCAAAAAGCATTTTCTGTCGCGAAACGTGTGCGCACTGAAACTGAAATTGGTGGCAGCGCTGTTTCGGTTGCGTATGCCGCTTGCACGTTAGCAAAACAGATTTTTGAATCACTTTCAGATTCAACCGTGCTGTTAGTGGGGGCTGGCGAAACTATTGAATTAGTTGCGAAACACTTGGCTGGACATAATTGCAAACGTATGATCGTAGCTAACCGAACTCGTGAGCGAGCGATGAATTTGGCGAATCAATTTGCGGCTGAAGTGATTGCTCTTAATGAAATTCCTGACTATCTCGCGCATGCCGATATTGTGATCAGTTCCACGGCAAGCCCGCTACCGATTATCGGTAAAGGGATGGTGGAAACGGCGATCAAAGCTCGTCGTCATCAGCCTATGCTATTGATCGATATCGCGGTTCCTCGTGATATTGAATCGCAAGTGGGTGATTTGAGTGATGCATATTTGTATACCGTTGATGACTTGCAGTCGATCGTCGACAGTAATATGCAGCAGCGTAAGGTTGAAGCAATTCAAGCTGAAGCGATAGTCAGCGAAGAAAGTGCAGCCTTTATGAGTTGGATGCGCTCCTTACAGGCTGTTGACAGCATAAGAGAATACCGCCACTCCGCGAACGAAGTTCGTGAAGAACTGCTGACCAAAAGCTTACAAGCATTGGCAGCAGGGGCAGATCCTGAAAAAGTGTTACTTGAATTTAGCAACAAGCTCACCAACAAATTAATCCATATACCAACTCGAGCACTGCAAAGTGCGGCAGAGTTAGGTGAACCGGCTAAATTGGCCATTATTAGACAAAGTTTGGGTCTAGACGACCCTCGCTAATCCGTCATTCCGAGTTAAAGAAGAAACTATGAAAGCGTCGATTTTAGTTAAGCTTGAATCCCTTGTTGAGCGTTATGAAGAAGTTCAACATCTACTTGGTGATCCAACCGTTATTGGTGACCAAAATAAATTCCGTACTTTGTCTAAAGAGTATTCTCAGCTTGAAGAAGTCACTAAGTGTTTTCAAGCCTATCAGCAAGCGCAAGAAGATCTGCTTGCTGCTGAAGAGATGACTAAAGAAGATGATGCAGAAATGCGCGAAATGGCCCAAGAAGAGATCAAGGAAGCCAAAGCCGCGATTGAAAAACTGACGGATGAATTACAAATTCTATTGTTACCAAAAGATCCAAATGATGACCGTAACTGCTTCCTTGAAATTCGTGCTGGCGCAGGTGGTGACGAAGCTGGGATTTTCGCTGGTGATCTATTCCGCATGTACAGCCGCTATGCAGAGAAAAAAGGGTGGCGTATTGAAGTGATGTCGGCCAGTGACGCTGAACATGGTGGCTATAAAGAAATGATCGCTAAAGTGAGTGGCGACGGTGCTTATGGCGTACTGAAGTTTGAATCTGGTGGTCACCGCGTACAGCGCGTTCCTGCGACAGAATCTCAAGGTCGTGTACATACCTCGGCATGTACGGTGGCGATCATGCCTGAGATCCCAGAAGCAGAACTGCCAGAAATCAAAGCCAGTGATTTGAAAATTGATACCTTCCGCTCTTCTGGCGCGGGTGGTCAGCACGTTAACACCACCGATTCTGCTATTCGTATTACTCACTTACCAACAGGAACAGTGGTTGAGTGCCAAGATGAGCGCTCACAGCATAAGAACAAAGCGAAAGCGATGGCAGTGCTTGCTGCGCGTATCGCCAAAGCCGAAGAAGCCAAGCGTGCTGCGGAGGTATCTGATACCCGTCGTAACTTATTGGGTTCTGGTGACCGTAGTGACCGTATTCGTACTTATAATTACCCACAAGGCCGTGTTTCAGACCACCGTATTAACTTAACTATTTACCGCTTAAACGAAGTGATGGAAGGTGATTTGCAAAGTTTGATTGATCCAATCATTCAAGAATTCCAAGCAGATCAACTTGCTGCGTTAGCGGATCAAAACTAATTCGATGTCTACACCTAGCATTGAAATTGCTCTGAAAGCGGCAACGACTCAACTCCAAGAAAGCGGCAGTGATTCGCCTTCTGTCGATGCCGCTGTTCTGATGTGCCATGTGCTCGACAAACCACGTTCATACTTATTAACGTGGCCAGAAAAGCTATTGACAGCAGAGCAGCAACAGCATTTCGAGCAGCTGTTGAGTCGTCGTTTTGCTGGCGAGCCTATTGCCTATATTGTCGGAGAGCGTGAGTTTTGGTCATTGCCGCTTAAGGTTGCGCCATCAACCTTAATTCCTCGCCCGGATACTGAACGTTTGGTTGAGGTGGCGTTAGCTAAAAGCAATCAGATTGACGGTGATATCCTTGACCTTGGCACTGGCACCGGGGCGATTGCGCTTGCGCTTGCCTCTGAACTGCCAGGGCGCAGAGTGGTTGGCGTTGATTTACGTCCAGAAGCTCACGCTTTGGCGACAGAGAATGCACAGTGTTTGGCTATTACTAACGTCACTTTTTTACAAGGTAGCTGGTTTGAACCTATTGAGCCCGGTACAAAGTTTGCTTTGATTGTCTCAAACCCACCCTATATCGAAGAAAATGATCCGCATTTGACTCTAGGTGATGTACGTTTCGAGCCTTTAAGTGCTTTAGTGGCCAAAGATAATGGTTTAGCTGACATCAAATACATTACCGAATATGCTCGTGGTTATTTGCAACCTCAGGCTTGGTTGGTGTTTGAACATGGCTACGATCAAGGTCAAGCCGTAAGAGAGATATTGGTATCACTGGGTTATCATAACGTAGTGACAGAAAAGGATTACGCTGGTAACGATCGAGTGACACTCGGTCAATATCGGTGTTTATAAGAGAGAATAATATGTACGAAGGATTAAAACATTTTCATCTACTCACTATTGGTATTAGTGCGTTACTACTTTCGGTGCGTTATGGCTTGATGATGGCCAATTCAGCTTGGTTGCAACACCCATTTCTAAAACGTTTTCCACATATTGTTGATTCATTATTACTGCTGTCAGGGATAGCTTTGGTGGTGATGTCTGGTTTCATTCCATTCACTCCAGCAGCACCTTGGATGACAACGAAATTGACCTGTGTTTTAACCTACATTGCGTTAGGTTTCTTTGCCTTGAAATTAGGTCGCAATAAGTTACTACGTAGTTTCGCATTTTTCGGGGCTTTGGGTTGGCTTGTAATGGCTGGTAAAATTGCCGTAACCAAAACCCCTATGTTTTTCGGTTGATAACATTAGAGCAACAGTATGTTTGAATTGTTCGACGAAGATTTTGATGCCATGGAATTGGTTGAAGGTGCACTTGCATTAAATAAAGCAGTCAACCCTGAGACAAAAGAGATATGGGCAGAGCAAGAGCTAGTGCGTCTATTGACGGAAGCGAAACAGGCCTTGGCGCAAGTCTGCGATGAAAAACAGCGTTTTGAGGTATTATTGCGTCTTTTCTATCATGAGTGGGGGTTTACTGGTGATCGTGATACCTACTATGAATCGCGAAATGCTTTCATTGATAAAGTGCTTGAACGACGTAAAGGTATTCCCGTGAGCCTTGGGGCGATACTGCTTTATTTTGCGAGTAAATTAGGCTTTCCGCTACAGGGAATTACTTTTCCAACTCAGTTTTTATTAGAACTGCGCTGGCCTGGTGAAGCGCCGATCTACATTAATCCTTTTAGCGGTGAAACGGTGTCCTTACATACGCTAAAAGCATGGCTCATTGGTCATAAAGGCACTCGTTTTAAGCTAACTCCCAAGCACTTAGAAGTCGCAGACAACCCAACAATCATTGGCCGTTGGCTAGCATTACTTAAAAGCGCACTACTAAGGGAAGAACACTATACTTTGGCTTTGCGTTGTACAGACCTAGCACTGACGTTTGTTCCTGATGACCCTTACGAGATCCGCGATAGAGGTTTTATCTATCAACAGCTAGACTGCTATCAAATTGCGCTATCGGATTACCAATACTTTATTGATAGCTGCCCAAATGATCCGGCAGCAGAATTACTAAAAAACCAAGTTAATGCATTAAGCACTAGAGCGATTACGCTGCATTAACAGTCAAATAAGAGAGAAATAAGATGGAACAAAAAATCGTCCACGTTGGTGATATTCCAGTAGCTAACGATAAACCGTTTACTCTGTTTGCTGGAATGAACGTGCTTGAATCACGTGATTTAGCAATGCAAATCTGTGAGCATTACGTAAAAGTGACTGATAAATTAGGAATTCCTTACGTTTTTAAAGCCTCTTTTGATAAAGCGAACCGCAGTTCAGTGCATTCCTACCGTGGTCCTGGCTTGGAAGAAGGGATGAAAATCTTTCAAGAGCTAAAAGATACGTTTGGTGTAAAAATCATTACTGATGTTCATAACGAAGCTCAAGCCAAGCCTGTTGCTGAGGTTGTCGATGTTATCCAACTTCCTGCGTTTCTTGCTCGTCAGACTGACTTAGTGGAAGCAATGGCTAAAACTGGTGCTGTTATTAACGTTAAAAAACCACAGTTTATGAGCCCTGGACAAGTAGGCAACATTGTTGAGAAATTTGCTGAGTGTGGCAATGACAAAGTCATTCTTTGTGAACGTGGTGCTTGTCATGGTTACGATAACCTCGTTGTCGACATGCTAGGTTTTGGCGTGATGAAAAATGTGACAAACGGCAGCCCAATCATTTTTGATGTTACCCATTCATTGCAAATGCGCGATCCATCTGGTGCAGCTTCTGGAGGCCGCCGTGAACAAACGGTTGAATTAGCTAAAGCTGGTCTAGCAACCGGTATTGCTGGTCTTTTCATTGAGGCTCACCCGAATCCTGATAAAGCGCGTTGTGATGGTCCGTCAGCATTACCGTTGGATAAACTTGAGCCATTTTTAGCGCAAATGAAAGCGCTCGATGATTTGATCAAGAGCTTTGCACATATCGAGATTAAATAGCGCTATCGGTTATACATCGATAACGCTACATATCATGAGGCAAGTATTCAATTAGCCTATTCTTTGACCGCCATTCTGGTGGTCAATTTTTTATCTGATGTTTTCTAAGTCTGTTTATTTTGTAATACCGTTCTCATTACCTCGGTTTTTGCCCACTATATCAGTAAAACGATTGCCTGTGATCTATTGGAATATGATGTGTAACTAGTGTGAACCGTTACACTTTTTTTATCGTTTTATAGTGATCAATTCTACATAAATATGAAATCGAGCTGTCACGTGTGACGTGTTAATTTAAACTGGTTCAAGTTTTATCGGTGCGGCTAGCCTTGACTTTTCAAGTGGTTGGCCAATGACACCTTCACATGCAGTGATTAACTAAAGTTCAAAGGTATGACAATGAAACAACGCCTTATTCTAAAAACAGCGCTCAGTGCAGCAATTCTTGCAACCCTAGCGGGTTGTGCAACTCAACCAACTCACGAATGGCAACAGGATACGACTTACAAATTGACCGTTCTTCACACCAACGATCACCATGGCCGATTCTGGCAAAATAAATATGGTGAGTATGGTATGGCAGCACGTAAGACGCTGATTGATGATCTTCGTTCTGAAATTGAAGCTCAAGGTGGCAGTGTTCTTCTTCTCTCTGGAGGTGATATTAACACCGGTGTTCCCGAGTCTGACCTGCAAGATGCAGAGCCTGATTTCAAAGGTATGAGCAAAATTGGTTACGACGCAATGGCGTTAGGTAACCATGAATTTGATAACCCACTTGATGTGCTATTCAAGCAAAAAGAGTGGGCGAATTTCCCAATGTTGTCTGCCAATATTTACGATAAAGCGACGGGTAAGCGCTTATTCCAACCGTACCAAATGTTTGATAAGCAAGGCGTGAAAATTGCTATTATCGGTTTGACGACGGAAGATACAGCAAAAATCGGTAACCCTGAGTTTATCGGTGGTATTGAGTTCCGAGATCCAAAAGAAGAAGCTAAGAAACTCATTGCTGAGATTGAGAAAAGTGAAAAGCCTGATCTTATTTTTGCTGTGACGCATATGGGTCACTATGAAAATGGTCAACGTGGTGTCAATGCTCCAGGAGATGTAGCATTGGCTCGCTACCTAGATGAAGGTTCACTTGACATGATCGTCGGTGGTCACTCGCAAGAGCCTGTATGTATGGAAGGCCCTAACGTTGTCAGTAAAACCTTTAAGCCTGGCGACGAATGTAAGCCAGACATGCAAAACGGGACTTATATTGTCCAAGCGCATGAATGGGGTAAATACGTAGGTCGTGCTGATTACGAATTCCGTAATGGCGAGCTAAACATGGTGAGCTATAACCTGATTCCGGTGAACTTGAAGAAGAAAGTTAAAGTGAATGGTGAAAGCCAGCGCGTCTTTATTCAAGAGCAAATCGCTGAAGATGCAGAAATGCTGAACTTCTTGCGTCCATACCAAGAGCAAGGTCAGGCGCAGTTAGGCGTGAAAATTGCTGAAACTAACGGCAAATTGGAAGGTGACCGCAATGTCGTTCGTTTCCAACAAACGAACTTAGGTCGTTTGATTGCAACGGCGCATATGGAGCGTGCAAAAGCTGATTTTGCAGTAATGAACTCTGGTGGTGTCCGTGATTCGATTGAGGCAGGGAACGTAACTTATAAAGACGTTCTGAAAGTACAGCCATTTGCTAATATCTTGACTTATACCGATATGACTGGTGCTGAAGTTCTGGATTACCTCAATGTGGTTGCAACTAAGCCCGTTGATTCTGGTGCCTACGCTCAATTTGCAGGTATCTCAATGACGGTATCAGATGGCAAAGTATCAAACGTTGTTATTGGTGATAAGCAATTGCGCCTAGACAAAACCTACCGTTTCACTGTGCCAAGCTACAATGCTGCTGGTGGTGATGGTTATCCTAAAATTTCTGACCATCCTGGTTATGTAAACACAGGCTTTGTCGATGCTGAAGTGTTGAAAGACTACCTAGAAGCTAACAGCCCAATTGATGTAAACCAATATGCGCCAATGGGTGAAATGGTCTATAAGTAATAGCCAATAAAGAGTTTGACTCAAACTCAGCAATCATTTTAACTAAAGGCGATGTTTAGGCATCGCTTTTTTATTGCTGTTTGTTGTAACCACGAGATAACCCCATGACACCTGCTATTGATTTGGCTAAAAAGAAAAAAATCCCTCATACCATCCATCAATATCAGCATGATCCAAACCACAGCAGTTATGGATTAGAAGCTGCTGAAGTCTTAGGACAAGATCCAAAAAAAGTATTTAAAACCTTACTGTTTTGTTTAAACGGTGAAGCGAAGAACCTTGCCGTAGCGATCATTCCAGTCGATCATAAACTGAATCTTAAACAAGCGGCGAAAGCTGCAAAGTCGAAGAAGGCTGAGATGGCCAACCCAGATATTGCGCAGAAAACGACAGGCTATGTGGTAGGGGGAATTAGCCCGCTTGGACAAAAAAAGGCACTACCCACCTTTATTCACATCAGTGCAAAAGATCAGCCAACTATTTGTGTCAGCGCAGGAAAAAGAGGTTTAGAAATAGAATTGGCACCAAGCGATCTCGCTATGCTTACGCGGGGGGAATTTGTCGAATTGTGTCAGGAATAATTGAAAAAATAGCGGCCTCGATATCGAGGCCGTATCAAAAGGAAGCTTAACCTTTTGCGTCAATATCTTCTTCCATTTGAGCATTATCAACCACGTGATTTTCGCCCAAGTCATGAGGAAGAATAAGGTTCAGTACAATCGCTACGATACCACAAAGGCTAACACCTTGTAGGCTGAACTCACCAATACCAAATGCCATACCACCAATACCAAAAACCAGTGTTACCGCAACAATAACCAAGTTACGAGACTTATGCAGGTCAACGTGGTTTTTAATTAATGTATTGAGGCCTACGGTCGCAATTGATCCAAAGAGCAGAATCATAATACCGCCCATTACCGGAATAGGGATAGTCTGTAGCAGAGCACCGAGTTTACCCACCAAAGCTAATACGATAGCGGTGATAGCTGCCCATGTCATGATGACTGGGTTAAAAGCTTTGGTCAGCATCACAGCGCCTGTCACTTCACTGTAAGTCGTGTTTGGTGGCGCGCCCAGCATGGAAGCTGCGATGGTAGCAATACCGTCGCCAGCAATAGTGCGATGTAGCCCTGGTTTTTTAATATAGTTTTTACCTGTAACGTTCGAAATTGCCAACATGTCACCTACGTGCTCTACCGCAGGAGCAATAGCGACAGGGATCATAAATAGAATGGCGTTGATGTTGAATTCAGGAAAAGTGAAGTTTGGCATAGAGAGCCAGGCAGCTTGTGCTACAGGCGTAAAGTCAACAACACCGAAATACAATCCTAAAAGATAGCCAGCAAAAATACCGCCACAGATAGGAAGAAGCTTTAGGAAGCCTTTAGCAAAGACACTAATGGTGATGGTCGTGATCAATGAAACGCAGGAAATCCACATTGCCATTTCGGCATTAACCAGTTGAACCGCACCATCGCCTGTTTTTCCAAGAGCCATGTTTACAGCAACCGGAGCAAGACCAAGCCCGATAACCATGATTACAGGGCCAACAACAACTGGTGGAAGTAGTTTGTGGATAATCTCAACGCCACGAACTTTAATGACCGCGCCCATAATGACATACACAACCCCAGCGGCAACTAAACCACCCATAGTGGCTGCCACACCCCAAGTTTGGATGCCAAACATAATTGGTGCAATAAACGCAAATGAAGAAGCTAAGAAGATTGGAACTGAACGGCGAGTAATAAGTTGGAATAAAAGAGTACCGACACCTGCGCCAAATAGTGCAACGTTAGGATCAAGCCCGGTTAATAACGGAACAAGAACTAATGCACCAAATGCGACGAAGAGCATCTGAGCGCCTTGAATGGCATTTTTCATGATGATTTTCCTGCAGCAAAATAAAAATTTGCAGGATTCTATCACTTTTGCAAACGATTGCCATGGAAACTAGATCAAAGAAAGTCATCAGCTTTGTTTAAATTATCACCGTATCCTGAAGTGGATTCCTTGCCGAGATAGAGATAGTTGCTTATCATCGACATTCACAAAACAGATCGTAGGAACAGTATGCGCTATTTAGCTATGTTGGTGATGAGCTTAATGACTCTCCCCGCTTATGCCTTGACGAAGGTCGATTTATACCATTCAGAGATCACTATTGAGCAAGAGCAAACCAGTGCAGACGATAAAGCTCGAGTAAAGGGTATGGAGCAAGTCATTATTCGAGCTTCCGGTGATAAAAGCTCAGTGAATAATGAGGTTATCCAAAAAGCCTTAAAGCAGCACTCTCAATATTTAGCGCAAATTAGTTATGCTCAAAACGATTCACAATCCACCATCAAAATGGGATTTAGTGCCCCACATATCCGTTCTTTATTAACACAAGCTCAGCTACCATTTTGGCCAGAAAACCGCGCTAATGTGTTGGTATGGCTTATTGAAGAGTCAGGGTACGATCGCACTATTGCTTGGGAGCACTCTGATACACCGAGGATGCAGCAACTAAAAATAGCGGCAGATAACCGAGGGTTACCGATTACGATCCCTGTTGGCGATTTTGACGATATCACCGGCGTTGAAGTGTCTGATCTTTGGGGAGGCTTTGTGCAACCTATCAGTGCAGCAAGTGAACGTTACCCGACTGACTCTATTGTGGTTGTTCGTGTGCAAGGCAACAATGTTCGCTGGAATCTTTACGATCAACAAGCCGGGCAAATGGTGCAAATCCCTCAGGCTCCAGTTTCTGGACAAGCTTCCGGCTCTAACGCCGTTGCCGAGATGGTTGACCAGTTAAGTAATTATTATGCAGATAAAAGTTCAGTGATGGTCTCTAGTGAGTCTTCATCATCAGTATTAGCCAGCTTTAGTAATATTAATGATGCGGTTGATTTCTTCACCTTAGAAAAAAAATTAAAAAGCCTAAGTTCAGTTGCTTCGCTTGATATTTTGAGAATTCAAGGGGAATCGATCGTCTTTAAAGTACACCTTCTGGCAACGGAGCAAGATTTTGAGCAGGAAGTGCTACGGATGGGGACGGTCAATAAAATTGAAATGACCAACCAATTCGATGTAGTCAGTCATATAGAACAGCCTGATGTTGTCGATGCTATAACGTCTGTCATTAATGACTCTTCTCTTGCTGAATCAGAAGTTTCTCAACCTGATACAAGCGTAGCAAATGATAATCAAGTACTTGATTCGCAAATGTTGCAAGAGACTGAAGGGGTATCCACTTTGCAACCTACGCCTCCAGTTGAGAATACACTTTATTTTTCATGGCGTGAGTAATTTAACACAGTAATCTGATGAGATGTACAAACGAAAAGAGCCCTAATTTAAGGCTCTTTTTTTGTATGTAAAACCACTAAAGTTTGAAGTGTTATTTTTCTGTTTGTTGGCCAAAGTTCGCTTTTTCTTGCTTTTCAACTTCAGACAGACGTTTGAGCTTCAAGCCCAGTTCTTTGCCTCGGTGACGAGCGTAAAGGATATTACCTAAGAATGCCGCAAAAGTAAGAATAAGCTCGATAACGGCCAACCAGCGTTCTCCACCATCGACGTAAATCAATGTGAGTGCGTGCAGAAAGTAGAGCATTAAAACAAAGTTAGCCCATGCATGAGTGTATGGTTTTCCAGCTAATATTCCAGGTAAAGGTAATAGCAAGGGAATGCCCCAAGCAATAGCCAAAGTGGCATTATTGAGATGTTGGTGAGGAGAGAGTGAGTACTGCCATAACACAACCCATACCAATAACGATAAGTTTCCTAGTAATGCTAACCAACGAAATTGTTTGGTGCGTGGCGTCATATCTGCCGTCATAATCTATCCTTTAATCGGCTTGCAATCGTGGCCAGCCTTTGTCCTAGATGGCGTGCTAATTCACTTTCTTGAGTTGAGAGTTGAGCACTTTCTGCTGCCACATGGCTTGCGCCATAAGGTGTTCCACCAGATGTTGTAGTATGTAATGTTGGTTCCGAATAAGGAATGCCAACAATCAACATGCCGTGGTGCATTAATGGTAATAACATACTGTGTTGCGTTGTTTCTTGGCCACCATGCAGTGATGACGAGGAAGTAAAGACGCAAGCTGGTTTGTCAATTAATGCGCCACTGACCCATAGCGGTGTGGTTTGATCCCAAAAATGTTTGAGCGGAGCGGCCATATTGCCAAACCAAACCGGACTACCAAAAGCCAAACCATCACACTCTTTGAGCTCATCAATTGTGAGGTACGGGTCTTTGGGTTGGTGGCTATGGTTTTCAATTTCGGGCACGGTCCGCAGTATGGCTTCACAGCCAGATTGCGATTCAATGCCGCGAGCGATTTGCCTTGCCAGTGCCTGGGTTGAGCCGTGTCTACTGTAGTAGAGCACGACAATTTTATTACTCATATAATTTCAAGAACTTGCTCTGGTGGGCGGCCATGGCGTGCTTTTCCATTAGCCACGACAATAGGACGTTCAATTAGCTTTGGATTGGCAACCATCGCTTCAAAAAGTTGCTCGTCGCTAAGTGATGGATTCCCAAGGTCGAGTTCTTTATAAAGAGCCTCCTTGGTACGCATCATTGCTCGAACTTGCTCTATACCGAGTTGAGCATACAGTATTTTTAGTTGTTCAACAGTGAGTGTTTCATCGAGATATTTGACGATCTCTGGCTCAATATTTCGAGCTTCGAGTAGAATGAGTGTCTCACGGCTTTTTGAGCATTTTGGGTTGTGATAAATCACGACTGACATGTTTTCTCCTAGTGATTTTGTAATTATTGGAGTGATAAGAATCGGTCACGTTGAACCATTAATTGGTCGATACGTGCATCATAGCGAGCTTGTTCTAGGCTGCCTAATTTGGCGAGTTGGCTAGCTTGGGTGTAATACTGAATAGCTTTATTCCAGTTTGCTCTTAGTGCAAGTAACTCGGCTCGCGCAGCAAGATCTTCTTGGCTATTGCCTATACTGATATTTGCTTCGGACAACAAACTCCACCCGTTGACATCGTTAGGGTTGTCGTGGGTATAACGCTGTAATACTCGCACCGCTTCTGCGAGTTTATTTTGTCTTAACAAACTATTGGCGTAGTTAATCATCAGCGTTGGATTGTTCGGTTTTTGTTGGAGCGCTTTTTCTAACAGAATTTGCGCTTTTGCCGCTTGGTTTTCAGCGATTTCAAGGTCTGCCATAGCATCAAGATAAAAGTTATTATTCGGATCTTGGGCGATTAGTTTGCTCAAAATGGCGGCTGATTTATCCAGCTGTTTACTGTCTAAGTACACTAAAGCCTTACCATATTGAAAGGCCGATGAAAGGTCTGGCGTTGCTTTTTTCTCGGTGCGAGTAAACCAATCTAGTGCTGCTTCGGCATCAATCCCAGCATAACGGGCTACAATCCGAGAACGTGTTAAATGATAATCCAGTGATGGCTGCAAGCGTAGTGGTGGATAATGTTGTGCTCGCTCACGGCTATCAGTAATGCGGTCTTCTGGCAGAGGGTGAGTTAGAAGCATTGGTGGTGGTTTGCTCGCGTAACGATATTCATCAGCTAAGCGGCCAAAGAATCTCGGCATGGCTTGTGCTTCAAAGCCTGCTTTAGCTAAGGTTGCAATTCCAAAACGGTCTGCTTCTTTTTCATTACTCCGTGTATAATTGATTTGGCTTTGCATACCGCCTGCCGTTGCTGCGGTCATTGCGGCAATACCCGCTTCAGGAGCGGCAATGGCTAACAATAATGAACCGGCCAGCGCCGCAATGTTTACAGGGGAACGCCGAGCTTGTTCTTCCATGCTACGAGCCAGGTGTCGCTGCGTCACGTGGGCTATTTCGTGAGAAAGCACTGAAGCTAACTCGCTTTCTGATTGAGCATGCAAAAATAAACCCGAATGTAAGGCAACGTATCCACCAAAAAAGGCAAACGCATTTATATTGCGATCTCGGATCATAAAGAAAGTAAATGGTGTTTTGACGTCATTCGCGCTAGCGACCAACTTGTGTCCGAGGTTATCAATGTACTCGTTGATAACGGGATCGTTAACGATAGGCTGACTATTGCGAAGCATGCGCATGTAAGCATCACCATAAATCAGCTCTTGATCAATCGTTAGGGTTGAACCTGCAACGGTGCCGATATCCGGTAACTCAATGGTGTCTGCGTAACTTATTGCCGGCACATTGAGTGCCGCAGCGACACAAAGACAAAGTAGAGAACGAGCGCGTTTAAACATCATATTGTTCAGTGATACTCCATAATCATCTTGTTTGTAAGACATTGAAAGTAGTGATTGGTTTCCAATTTCAAATCATGAATGTAAATGGTTACAAAACAAGATTGATCCTACCAGTTTTCGTGTTTGGATAAACACTGACGTACCAGTAAAAAACCGATACAATAGCAGGCCTATATTAAGCATTGAGCGTCAGAATGGAACCAAATATTCTGGATTTACGTCAACAGCGTTGCCCTATGGCTTTATTACTTGCGAAACGTCACACTGCTCAAATGAAGTATGGCGATGAGTTGACTATTTTGATCGCAGACTCTGGTTCTAAGCAAGATATAGAAAAGTATTTAACTAGCAATGGTTTTTCTTGCCGGATTGAAACGGCATCCTGTAATTTTTTGTTAAAAGTAATGAAAGGACTTGATTAAATGTTCGAAATGGTAAGTCGTTGGTATCGAAGACGTTTTTCTGACCCTCATGCCGTTAGTCTGGTTGCCATTCTATTTTTTGGTTTCATTACTATCTATTTCTTTGGTCATCTTATTGCGCCGTTGTTGGTCGCGATAGTCTTGGCGTATCTTTTGGAATGGCCAGTGATACAACTGTGTCGTTTGAATATTCCTCGAACAATCTCGGTTATCTTAGTTATTTTACTCTTTGTCGGCTTAATGCTTCTGGCTATTTTTGGCTTAGTTCCGACGATTTGGCAGCAAGTTGGCAACCTGATCAATGACATTCCCAACATGTATGCAGGTTTACAGAAGTTTATCGTTTCTATCCCAGAACGTTATCCTGAATTGGCTAATTTACAAATTGTCGAATCAGTGATCAGCAACGCGAAAAATCAAGCTCTAGGAATGGGTGAAAGTGTACTTAAAGGTTCTTTGGCATCCTTGGTTAGCTTAGCCACATTAGGTGTGTATCTGATTTTAGTGCCATTACTGCTATTTTTCTTGCTCAAAGATAAAAACGAAATGCTGCGAATAGCGAGTGGTTTGCTGCCTCGAAACCGAAAACTAGCGACCAGAGTTTGGCAGGAGATGAACCAACAAATCACCAACTATATCCGTGGCAAAGTATTAGAGATATTGATTGTCGGTGGGGTTAGTTACGTGACCTTTGCCATACTAGATTTACGTTATTCTGTTCTATTGGCTGTCGCGGTTGGACTATCGGTATTAATTCCTTACATTGGAGCTGCAGCGGTAACTGTACCGGTGGCGATTGTAGGCTTGTTCCAATGGGGCGTTAGCCCACCGTTTTATACGTTGCTCATTGCTTATGGCATTATTCAAGCTTTAGATGGTAATGTGTTAGTTCCAGTGCTCTTTTCAGAGGCGGTCAATCTTCATCCTGTAGCTATTATTGTGGCAGTACTCGTGTTCGGTGGTCTGTGGGGTTTTTGGGGGGTTTTCTTTGCGATTCCACTAGCGACATTGGTTAAAGCTGTTTGGCATGCTTTGCCAAGCACCGATGATTCAGATCCTGATATCACATCAGCTTCAGTATGAACAATGAGTTAAATAAATAGTTTTATAAAAGGTGACCCTAACTATCATTAGTTAGGGTTTTTTTTGTTCAAATACGATATGTTTATTAAACTCATGTAGATAAAAGGTAAAAAAACTTCAGTTTTCATTTGGCTTGGCGATACATAACTATAACCACAATAAGAATGACAATTAGCCACAATAATAATTGGTAACAATGAGGGATATATATGAAGTTTAGCCAAAAAATAGTCGCAGCCTCTTCTGTATTACTACTGGTTACCGTTTCTTTGCTGTCAATTCAGCAATTAAACACTGTTCGCACGGACGTTGAATCTTTAGTAACAGATAGCCTAATTGAAATGGTTAAAGGGGTGAAAAATACCGTTGTTTCTGAAATGGAGAGTAAAAAGGGATTGGCTCAATCCATGACGGAAGTGTTGGAGCTTGATCCGGATAACCGAGGTTATGTAAAAAATGTATTAGAAACACCTAAGCTTAAAAAGAGCTTCTTAGCGGTCGGATTGGGGTACAACAGTGATGGTGTTGTGGTTGAAAATGATGATGGTTGGGAAGCTAGTGGTGATTATGACCCTCGCAAGCGTCCTTGGTTTATCGATGCTAAGTCATCGAGAAAATTAGTCGTTACAGCACCGTATGTCGATGTTTCAACAAAGAATGTCATTATTTCAATCGGTACACCTGTTTTTAATGGTGATCAATTTATTGGTGCGATGTTTTATGACCTAGAGTTGGCTGGCCTTGCTGATTTGGTCAATTCAGTCAACATATTTGATGCAGGATACCTTTTCATTGTAACGGCTGATGGTATGACAGTTGCTCACCCTGATAGCAAAAACAACGGGCAGAATATCTCTACTTATCTACCTCAAGTCTCTGTTAAAGATGGTATTCAACGCATTGAAATAAATGGGCAGAATTTCTTTGTTGATTTTACTCAGATACCGAGTGAAGGCTGGTATATCGGGGCAATCATTGATGAGTCTATTGTATTTAGCACCATCACGAAGCACAGAAATAGCTCCATTATTTACACTCTCATTGGTGTGATATTGAGTATTATTGGCTTGACCTTCCTTATTAAAGTGTTGATGCGACCTTTAAGCATCTTGAATGAGGCGATAAAGGATGTTGCGTCTGGGCAGGGCGATCTTACCAAACGTTTGAATACTAATACAGATAAGGAATTTGCTGAGCTAGCGTTAGGGTTCAATACCTTTACCGAAACGTTACAAAAGCAAATCACGCAATCCAAAGCGATTGGTCAAGAGATAATGCGTGGTACGGAATTGACGGTACAAGGAGCTCATGAATCAGCCGATGCGATGCGCGCACAGCTAGAAGAGTTAGAGCAATTAGCTACCGCAATGCATGAGATGGCCGTGACATCGACGGAAGTTGCGAATAATGCTCAAGGTGCAGCCGCTGCAGCGAGAGAAGCCGATGAAGCAACTCAGGATGGCTCGAAAGTTGTGAGTGAAACTACAATGTCGATTGATATGTTATCTGCTCGCATCGACCAAGCTGTTGAAGAAGTGAAAGGATTAGAATCTGCAACGGCGAATATTGAAACCATTCTGAAAGTAATCAATGATATTGCCGACCAAACCAACTTACTTGCATTGAATGCGGCTATTGAAGCGGCGCGTGCTGGGGAGTCTGGTCGTGGGTTTGCTGTGGTGGCTGACGAGGTGCGGACGCTTGCGCAACGAACACAGCAATCGACGACTGAGATTCGCAACATGATCGAGCAACTGCAAGTTGGTGCAAGTTCTGTATCGTCAGCGATGAATGAAAGTAAAACAACGGCGATTGATGCGGTAGATAAAGCGAAAAGTGCTAATTCGGCACTAAATCGTATTCGCGAGGCAATCCAAGCTATCTCCGATATGAATATTCAAATCGCATCGGCAGCAGAAGAGCAGAGCTTAGTTGCGGAAGAGATCAACACCAATACGGTGAAGATTAAAGATCTATCCACTCAAGTTGCACAATCTGCTGAAGAGGCGAATGTTGCGATGCAGGTGCAAACCGAGAATGTACGAGAACAAGATGCGCTGATGAATAAATTCATCGTTTAGCTCGTCGTCATAAAAATGCCAGTCGCTTATAACGACTGGCAGACCCTGTAAATAATTCTGTGTAACTATCGGGGTTACATGTATTCAGTGAGTCGGTCTTCGAACATAATCATAAAGCGGTTTAGAGCTTGTCGCCAGTTTCTAATCGGCATCGTCCACTTCTTGGAA